>NZ_JBSFDA010000004.1:0-171105 GCF_053593675.1 Streptomyces sp. NPDC002156
GAACTCAGTGTGAGGCCAGGGATCTTGGCGAGTTCCGTCCGCATGATCTCGCGGCGTGTCTCGTACTCCGCCCGCATCCTCGCGATGTCGGGGCCACAGGTCCGTACGGCGACGAGCGCCGCGTCCTGGGCGACCGTGTTCACCGAGCCGTTGAAGGTGTTGTGGATGCGTGCGGCGGCCTGGATCAGGGGAGCGGGGCCCCAGAGGTAGCCCACGCGCCAGCCGGTCATCGCGTAACTCTTGGAGAAGGTCTGGCAGTAGACCGTACGGTCGCGCAGGCCGTCGAGTGCGAGCGCGGAGGTGAAGGGGCGACCGGTGAAGTCCAGGTCCGCGTACGCCTCGTCCGAGATGACGAGGGTGGATGTGCCGTCGAGCAGATCGGCGAGCGCCTCCAGCTCGGCGCGGCTGTGCACGATTCCGGTGGGGTTGCCCGGGTTGCAGAACACGAAGAGCTTCGCCCCGTCGAGGGCGTCGGCCAGTCGGTCGAGGTCCCAGTGCAGGTCGGGGGCGAGCGGGACGGGGACGACGACTCCGCCGGCCATGCTGACCAGGTCGGCGTAGAGGGAGTACGTGGGATCGGGGATCACCACCTTGTCGCCCGGGTCGACGATGCCGAGGATCGACGCGGCGAGACCGGCGGTGCCGCCCTGGGTGATCAGGATGTCGGCGGGGGAGGCGGGTGTGCCGGCGATGCCCGTGAGCTTGTCGGCGAGTGCTTCGCGCAGGGCCGGTTCGCCCAGCAGGGGCGAGTAGTGGGTGCGGCCGGCGCGGAGTGCGGCCTCCGCCGCCTCGGTGACCTGCTGCGGTGTGTCGAAGTCGGGTTCGCCCATGGCGAGGGAGACGAGGTCGCCTCCGGACTGCGGCTGCTGCGTCCGGCGGGAGGCGGCGGCGATCCGGGCGGCGGCCGCGGCGGGCGCGAACGCGGGGGGAGTGGTGGTGACGGCGGTGGGCGGCATGCGCTCCTCCTGGAGGCAGGGCAGAGGTGGTCAGACCTGAGGGTCGGCGTCGGCGGGAGGGGCCGGGGACGCGGTGTCTGCCGGACGGACCTGCGGCACGGTGTCTGTCGGGCGGATCCGTGGCGAGGCGTCTGCCGGGTGGATCCGTGGTGGGGCGTCTGCCGAGGCAACCTGCGGCGCGGTGTCTGTCGGGTGGGCCTCTGGTGAGGTGCCGGCCGGACGGCCCTGCGCCAGGGCGTCGGCCGGGCGGATCCGTGGCGAGGCGCCGACTGGGTTGACTCGTGGTGGGGCGGCTGTCGAGTGGAGCCGTGGCGCGGCGTCGGCTGGGTCGACCTGCCGTGAGGCGTCCGCCGGGTGGACCCGGGACGCGGCGTCGCCGGATCGGGTCCTGGGGTCGGCGTCGCCGGACCGCTTCCCGGGTCCGGCGTCGGCGGGAGCGCCCGTCCAGCGGCTGATCTCGAGGTCGGCCGAGGTGTCGCGCTGCCGGGTCGGGGCGACGACGATCTCCTGGAGGACGACCCGTTGGGGGAGCATGATCGCGAGGCGGACGGCCTCCGCGACGTCCTCCGGCTGGAGCATGTGGGCGCGTTCCTCCGGGGCCGGGGGCCGGGCCCGGTTGTCCAGGATCGGGGTGTCCGCCTCGCCGGGCAGCACGGTGATCGCCCGTAGGCCCTGGTTGCGGAAGGTGTTGTGCAGGAAGGTCATGAAGTTGCGGACACCGGCCTTGGCCGCTCCGTACGCGGCCCCGCCGAGCAGGTTGGGGTTGACGGCGGCGAGCGAGGAGACCGTGACGATCGTGCCGCCGTCGCGGCCGAGCATGTCGGGCAGCACGGCCTGGGTGAGCTGGAAGACCGCCGTGAGGTTCACGTCGAGGACCTGGCGCCACTCCTCGTGCGGCAGCCACTGCGGGTTGAGCACCGACGACGCGCTGCCCGCGTTGTTGACGAGGACGTCGACCGGGCCGAGTTCGGCGTGGATCCGGTCGAGGACGCGGGTCACGTCATCGGCGCGGGTGATGTCCGCCGCCAGTGCGAGGGCCGTCCCTCCCTCGGCGCCGATCTCCGCCGCGGCCTTGTCGAGGGGCTCCTGGCGGCGGCCGACGAGGACGACGGCGATGCCGTCGCGGGCGAGGAGGCGTGCGGTCTCCAGGCCCATTCCGCTGCCGGCGCCTGTGATGAGCGCTGTCCTCGTCACCGTTCCTCCTCCATGTGCGATGCCTGTATCAAGTGAGAATAGTTTCTCATATGGTGCCGGATCAAGCACGCAATCCTCACCGGACGCGCTGCGCCGTGACGCCGAGCGCCCCGAACGCCTCGGCCGTCGCCCGCTCCAACTCCCGTACCGCGCTCTCCCGTTCGGCGGACCGGCGTACCGAGGTCTCCCGGTCCACCCATCGGAACCGCAGCTCCCGGCCGGGCCCGGCCTGCCCGAGCAGCGGGAGCGAGGCCCGGGAGGCGACGCCGACGATCGGGTAGCCGGCCGTCAGACTCCGGTACCGGCCGAGGACGATCAGCTCGTCCGCGTGCGGGATCTGGAGCGCCCCCACCGGCACCCCGTGCGACACGATCTCGGCGTCCGAGTCCGGGTGCAGCACCGGCCCGTCGAGCCGCAGCCCGACATGGTTCGAGCGCGCGGTGACGACGTACGACGACTCCGCGATCAGCTCACGGACCCCGGGGATCGAGCGGGCACCGTAGCTCTCCACGACATCGACGACCCAGGGGCCCGGCGTACAGCGCAGAACGGGGACGGGGAGGCGGAAGAGCGGGGGAGCGAAGTGGCTGCGCCCGAATCCCCGGAACCCGGACTCCAGCAGGACCCGTGCCCCGAGAGCCTGCGTGAAGCCCATGCGCGCGTCCGGGGCGGCGCTGCCCAGCAGGGTCTCCGCGGCGAGCACCCCGCTCACGGCCAGGTAGTTGCGGGCGCCGAGGCTCATGTCCCCGCGCACCCGGATCTCCTGGCCCGCAGGCACCACCACCGGCGACCAGGTGTCGACGGGCGCACCGCAGACGGTCACCCGCGCGGGCGCGCCGGTCACGGCGACCAGGACGTCGGCGTCGGGCACGAACGCCAACTCGCCGCCCAGGTTCTCGATCAGCGTCGCGTCGCGCGGGTTGCCCACGAGGGCGTTCGCCACGGCCGCCGAGTGCTGGTCGGCCGCGCCGCCGGTGGGCACGCCACGGCGTTCGGTGTCGCGCCGGCCGAGATCCTGGAACGTCGTGACCCACCCCGTACCGGTGATGTCGAGGCCCACGGTCCTCATACGGGCACCTCCTCCACCGGCAGCAGAAAGCCCGCGTCGAGCGCCGCCGCCTCGTCCCGGCTGACCGGGACGAACCGCACGACGTCACCCGTGCCGAACGACACCGGGTCCTGGCGCGTGATGTCGACGATGGTGTACGGAGTGCGTCCGACCACCCGCCAGCCCGTCGGCCCCGGGAACGGCTGGATGATCGCGTTGGTGCCCGCGATCATGATCGCTCCGGGCGCCACATCGGTACGTGGCTCGGCGCGTCGACGGACCGGCCGGGGCACCTGAAGCCCGTCCATCATCGGGGCCATCGCCGCGCCCAGGAGAGAGATCGTGAACGTGGACTCCGCGATCGCGTCGACCACTTCGGCGGGCGCCAGACCCACCTCATCGGCGACGGAGAGCAGATCGGGTCCCGTCTCCGCGTCGAACACGACCGGCACGGCGAACCGGAGAGCCGTACGCGACTCCACGGACGGCTGCTCGGCGGGCATCCGCTCCGCCAGCAGCCGTATCGCGTACTCGATGTGCCGGGGCGCGGTCGCCAGCGGGTCGTACTCGACGAGGAGCGACTCCAGGCCGGAGACGACGTCGAGCACGCCGGGCGGGCGATGCGCGAGGAACCGCTCGCGGAAGGCGACGATCGCGGTCCTGCGGATCACCGGGTCGGGGTGGGGGACGGTCACCATCACCGCCGAGTCCCCGAAGGGCTCGACGCTGACGGCGGGGACCTGTGCGGAGGTCATCGATGTCCTCAGACCAGGGCCTTCGCCTTCTCGGCCAAGACGTCCTTGAGCCCTGTGACGTTGACACCCGCCGCGTCCAGCCCGGTCCGCAGCGCGGTGCCGTTGGCGAGCACGGACGGGTGGTCGCCGTGCAGCAGGAGTACGTCGACGTCGTGGCCGAGCGGTACGACGTTGCCGTCCACCGAGCGCACGGTGCCCTCCCGTACGACCTGCACGCAGCGCTCGCCGATGACCTCGGGGTCGTAGATGAGGCCCTGTTCGTGCGAGCGCGGGACGGGCATGCCGTCGTCGCCGTAGCCGCGGTCGGCCAGGAAGACGTAGCCGACGTCGAGGCCGCGCTTGTACGACTCCTCGGCGAGCAGGCCGCGTTGACAGATGACGATGTACTCCTTGTTGTACGCGGCGATCGCGTCCGTGATGGCGCGGGCGTGCTTGGCGTCGGTCTGCGCTATCGACCCCATCCGGCCGTGCGGGGCGACATGGCTGATCGTGCCGCCGTGCACCCGTGCGAAGGCGTCGAGTGCGCCGAGCTGATAGAGGACGTCGGTACGGATCTCCTCCTCCGACGCCTCGATGAGCCGACGCCCGAAGCCGACCAGGTCGGGGTAGCCGGGGTGGGCGCCGAGTTCGATGCCGCGCTCGACGCAGTCACGGACGGTCCGGTCCATGATGCGCGGGTCGCCGGCGTGGAAGCCGCAGGCGATGTTCGACGCGGTGACCAGGCCGAGCAGGGCGCCGTCGTCGCCGATCGTGTAGTTGCCGAAGCTCTCGCCGAGGTCGGCGACGACTGCCACCGAGTTGATTCCGGATGCCATGGTGTGTCTCCCGAAGTGCGGTTCGGTTCAGTGGGACGCGAGCGGCCGGCCCTTGGTCTCCCGCAGGAACGCCACGGTGACCAGGGTGATCGTCGCGGTGATGATCGAGGCGAATGCCGGTATGAGGTTGGAGCCCGTCGACTCGATGAGTTCGGTCATCACGAGCGGGGCGCTGCCGCCGAAGATGATCGTCGAGATGCTGAATCCGATGCTGTACGCGGAGTAGCGCACGCTGGTCGGGAACATCTCGGCGAGCACGGTGTGGACCACGGCCGCGTGACCGGAGAAGGCGACGGCGAGGACGACGGTGCCGATACATGCGAGCCCGAACTCGCCGGTGGTGATGAGCAGGAACATCGGGTACGAGACCACGCCCATGGCGACGGCGGAGATGACGAGCACGGGCTTGCGGCCGATCCGGTCCGACAGCCGTGCCATGAGCGGGATGCTGATCACGATGGCGACCAGGCTGCACGCGGTGACCATGAGCGCCCGCACCATCGAGAAGTTGTGGTCGCCGAGCGAGGTCTTCAGATACGTCGGCATGTAGACGAACAGCAGGTAGTAGCCGGGGCCGTTGAGCGCCGGCAGGAAGATGGTGAGGGCGATCGCCTTGAGGTGCCGCTTGGAGGTCAGTGCCTCCCGGAGCGGGTTGCGGGCGACGGTGTTCTGCTCACGCAGGGCGGTGAAGTGCGGGGTCTCCTCAAGGCGGCTGCGGATGTAGAAGCCGACATAGCCGAGCGGTACGGCGAGCAGGAACGGCACCCGCCAGGCCCAGGAGGTCATCGCGTCGTCGCCGAGCGTCGTGATGAGGACGGCGGAGAGGGTGCTGCCGAACATGAGGGCCACGAACGAGCCGACGGCGATGAAGCTCATCATGAAGTTGCGGCGCGCGTCCGGGGCGTACTCGCCGACGAACGACATGGCACCCGCCACCTCGCCGCCCGCCGAGAAGCCCTGGAGCACGCGGAGCAGGACCAGAAGGGTGGGCGCGGCGACGCCGATGACGGCGTGGGAGGGGATGAGGCCGATCGCGGCCGTCGCTCCGGAGATGAGCACCAGGAGAGTGGCCAGAAGCGACTTGCGCCCGATCCTGTCCCCGAGGTAACCGCAGATCACACTGCCGAAGGGGCGCGCGAGGAAGCTGATCAGAAAACCGACGTTGGTGAGGAAGAGCCCTCCGGCCTCCGCCTCGCCCATGATGTTGAGCGCGAGATAGGTGACGAGCAGGCCGTAGATGCCGTAGTCGTACCACTCGACGAACGAGCCGACGGCGCCCGCGACGGTGGCCTTGCGGACGACCTTGTCCTGTGCGGCGACGACGTCGACCGCTGTCTCCGAGGGATCTGGTTCTGTGGTGATGCCGAGCCGATCTGACGTTGCCATGGGCCCACTTCCGGTCTCGAGCCGAGGTGCGACTTGAATCGCGAATGAGAATAAGTTCGCATTCTCGGGGCGGTCAAGGGGTGAAGTTGCATCCATGTCAACCTTGCGATTCCGCCATGTTTCCATGGTTGTTGCAGCTAGCTGAGCGGGTACGGCCCCTTGCTCGGTGGTGTGGCGCGATGCAGACTGACACCTCAAAACGCGAAGTCTTTCGCACTTCTTGGAGGGGGTCCTGCGATGACCCAGGACAACGTACGCGTCACCACGGAATGGGACCGTGTCGACCGTCACGTACTCGACCAGTTCCGTGAGCACTCCGTGGCCAACCTCGGCGACGCTCTCGACCGGCTGAACATCGTCGACGGGGGCATCGCGCCCATCTGGAACGGGGCCAGGGCGGTCGGCACCGCACTCCCGGTGCTCACCGTCGCGGGCGACAACAAGGCCGTGATCGCCGCGCTCGAACACATCCGCCCCGGCGACATCCTCGTCATCAACGCCTTCGGCTACGAGGGCCGGGCCATCGTCGGGGACAACCTGGCCCAGCGCTTCGACGTCTACGGCGCCGTCGGCGCGGTCATCGACGGCTACGCACGCGACGGCGCGATCATTGAGAAGCTCGGCGTCCCCGTCTTCGCGCGCGGCCTGACACCCGCCGGCCCCTTCAAGAACGGGCCTGGCACCATCGGCGAACCGGTCGCCATCGGCGGGGTCGTGGTGAACCCCGGCGACATCGTCGCCGCCGACGCCGACGGTGTGATCGTCATCCCGCCGCACCGCGCCGAGGAGGCCCTCGCGGCGGTCAAGGAGATCGTCGCCCGCGAGGCCGACCTGGATGCCGAGGTCGAGGCGCTGCGGAAGCGGGTCGCCTGATGGGGGCGGCAGGCCGGCTCCGGGTCGCCGTCGCCGCGCCGCTCTCCGAGGAGAACTGCTCGCGCGTACGGCAGTCGGAGCCGCGGATCGATCTCGTCGTCGACCACGCGCTCCTGCCCCCGATGCGCTGGCCGGCCGACTTCGCCGGCGATCCGGCCTGGCGCCGCACACCGCGACAGCAACAAACGTACGAGGCTCTGCTCGACTCCGCCGACGCCCTGTACGGCATCCCCGATGTGGACCCGGCGGCCCTGGCCCGGGTGGTCCGCGCCAACCCGGGGCTGCGCTGGGTGCACATCATGGCGGCCGGCGGCGGCAGTCAGGTCAAGGCGGCGGGACTCGGCCCCGCAGAACTCGACCGGGTCGCCTTCACGACCTCGGCCGGTGTGCACGGACAGCCCCTCGCCGAGTTCGCCGTCTTCGGCGTGCTCGCGGGCGCCAAGGGTCTGCCCCGCCTGAGCAGTCAGCAGCGCGACCGCGAGTGGAGCGGCCGCTGGACGATGAACCAGGTGAGCGAGCAGACCGTACTCGTGCTCGGCCTGGGCGGGATCGGCCGGGTCGTCGCTGCGAAACTGCACGCCCTGGGCGCACGAGTCGTCGGTACCGGCAGACGGGACGTCGATGTCCCCGGCGTCGCCGAGGTCGTGCATCCCGGCCGTCTCGTCGAGGTGGCGCCGACCGTGGACGCCGTCGTCAACACACTCCCCGGCACCGCGACGACAGAGCGCCTGCTCGACAAGCGGTTCTTCGACGCCCTCCGGCCCGGCGCGACCCTCGTCAACGTCGGCCGCGGAACCGTCGTGGACGAGGCCGCCCTGATCGACGCCCTCGACTCCGGCCGGGTCGGTTTCGCCGCGCTGGACGTCTTCGAGACGGAACCGCTGCCTGCCGACAGCCCGCTCTGGGACCACGACCACGTCCTGGTGAGCCCCCACACCGCCGCCCTCAACGCCGCGGAGGACCGGCTCATCGCCGAACTCTTCGCCGCCAACGCCACCCGGCTGCTCGACGGGGACAGTCTGCTGAACCGGGTGAACACCGTCGAGTTCTACTGAGCTGTGCGACTGCCGAGTTGCGCCGGCCGGCTCGGCGCCGGGCGGAGCCGTGCCGGCAGTACGGCGACCGACGGGTCCGTCACGCCGATGCCGAGGCTGGAGCCGGTGACCAGGGCCGTCCCTCTGGCGGCGTCGAAGAACACGTGGCTCACACGCGTACCCCGGCAGGCGCGCCCGGCACGGCCGAACTGCCGGGCAGGGGAGTCCGGGCCGGGCGTCCGGCGAGGACGTCGAGGACGTTGTCGACCGCCAGGTCGACCATCGCGGCCCGGGCGGCTTCGGTCGCCGACCCGATGTGGGGGAGCGTGATCACGTGGGGCTCGGCCACCAGCGGCGACAACTCCGCCCCCATCGGCTCGCGTTCGAAGACGTCGAGCCCGGCGGAGTGCAGCCGCCCTTCCCGTACGGCGTGCAGCAGGGCGTCCTCGTCGACGACACCGCCGCGCGCGGTGCTGACCAGCGTGGCCGTCGGCTTCATCGCGGCCAGTTCACGGGCCGAGATCAGGTGCCGCGTCTCCTCGGTGAGCGGCACATGCAGGGACACGACGTCGGACTCGGCCAGCAGCGTGGGCAGATCCACCGAGGCCGACAGGTCGTCGTCGGGTGCGTACGGGTCGTGGTGGAGCACCCGCATGCCGAAACCGTGGGCCCGGCGGGCCACCGCGCGGCCGATCTGGCCGTAGCCGACCAGCCCGAGAGTGGCCCCATGGACGTCCAGACCGAGGTAGTCGTCCATCCGGAACAGCCCCCAGGAACCCGACGCCAGAGACGCGCCGGCGGCGCCGATCCGACGGCGGGCGGTGAGGATCAGGGCGAAGGTGAGGTCAGCGGTGGTCTCCGCGAGCACCCCGGGGGTGTGCGTGACGACGATGCCGCGCTCGGCGGCTGCGGCCCGGTCGACGTTGTCGAAGCCCATGCTCGCCAGCGCGACGACGTGCAGCGAGGGGCCTGCGGCGTCCATCAGTGCGGCGTCCACCGGGTCGTTGCCCAGGGCGAGAACACCGTTCGCTCCGGGGGCGAGCGTGGCGAGATCCGAGGCGTCGGGTTTGCCGGTCCCCGGCCAGGACACGACGTCCGCCGCCTCGGAAAGGCGGTGCGGACCGTGGCCGGGCAGGTTTTCACGGGTGGTGAGCACGCGGAATTTCATTTCCCGGACACTAGCGGTGACACTCTCCGGAAACAAAGATCGGTTATGTGTGACGCTATTGCCGATCCTTATCGAAGGCCGCGATGAGTTCCAGAAACAGATCGTGCACAGCGAGTGCGGGTTCGGACAGAGGCTGATTGTCGGAGGTCACCAGTGACAATTTGACCTGGATCGTCGGATCCACGATGCGGCGCACCGGCAACGAACGTACGTCGAGAATGGCCTGCGCGGCCGACCAGGGCAGCACGGTGGCGCCCAGGCCCGCGTCCACCGCGTTGACGAGCGTGAGCGCCGACTCGACCTCGCCCACCACCTTCGGCTCCAGCGAAGCCTGCTGGAAGGCGGTCTCTACCACCTGCCGGATCGTGTGAATGCGGCTGGGGAGGAGCAGGGGCACATCCTTCAGCTCCTCCAGGCTCACCTCGCCCTCGCCCTCGCCCTCGCCCTCGCCATCGCTCTCGCCCGCCGGAGCCGTCCCGCCGGGTGCCCCGATCAGGAACAGGTCCTCCGTGCGCAGCGGTTCGAACTGCACACCCCTCAACGGGCCCGCCCCGTAGATGAACGCCATGTCCATCCGCCCGGTCATGATGGCCTCGCTGATCACCCCGCCGAAGTTCTCGTTGATGTGCAGCAGGATGTCCGGATAGCGCTCGCGCACGCTCTTGAGCAGCGGCAGCGCGAGCGCCGCGCCGAGACTGTACGGCGCGAGGCCCACTGACACACTGCCGGCGGGGGCCCGGCCGGACACCCCGACGGCGGCGTGCGCGAGGTCCACCTGCCGCAGGATCAGCTGGGCGTGCCGGTACAGCGCCCGGCCCGCCTCGGTCGGGGCGACCCCGCGTTTGCTGCGGATCAGCAGCTGCTGCCCGAACTGCGCCTCCAGCGCGGACAGTTGCTGGCTGAGTGCGGGCTGCGCGATGTGCAGGATGTCGGCCGCCCGCGTGATGCTCCCCGCGTCGATGATCTTGATGAACGAGTACAGACGCCTGGTGTCCATGCGGGGCCTTCCACGGGGAGCGGAGCCTCATCGTAGGGAGGGGCCATCCCGAAGCACAGCCCCGGTGGGCCTCAGGTGTGCCGTGGGTCATAGCCGTTCGCGATAACGCCAGACCGAACGGATATTGGCGGTCATGTGAGCCGGGGATTACGTTGAGCGGAACATCCGGCCCTGGATATTTCCCGGAATATCACCGAGGCGCGATCGCTTTTCCTTGCCCATATTCTCTCCCGGAGGCCGTCATGACCCCCATGGTTGATCTCGTCGCCGATCTCGGCGAGGGATTCGGCGCCTATTCGATGGGCGACGACGAAGCCCTCCTGGAGATGCTGACCTCCGCCAACGTAGCCTGCGGATTCCACGCCGGAGACCCCCGCATCATGGACGCGACCGTCCGCAGCTGTACGGAGAAAGAGGTCGCCGTCGGCGCCCATCCGAGCTTTCCCGACCTGGCCGGCTTCGGCCGCCGTGCGATGGACCTCACGCCGGAGGAGGTCCGTACGGACGTGCTGTACCAGATCGGCGCCCTCCAGGCGTTCGCCGTCGCGCACGGCACCCGCGTACGGCATGTCGCCCCGCACGGACGCCTGGGCAACCTGGTCGCCGTACGCGCCGACTACGCCAACGCCGTCGTGGAGGCCGTCGCAGCTCTGGACGACTCCCTCATCGTCCTCGCGCAGGACGGTGAACTCGCCGACGCCGCCCGCGCCCGAGGCCTGCGCGTGGGCATCGTCGGCATCGCCGACCGCGCGTACCGCGACGACGGGACACTCGTCCCCCGCTCCGAACCCGGCGCGGTGATCCACGACCCCGACGAGGTCGCCCGGCGCACCCTGCGCATGGTCACCGAGGGGGTCGTCCGCAGCGTCGACGGCAAGGACGTCCCGGTCGCCTGCGACACCGTCCTGCTGCACGGGGACAGCCCCGGCGCGATCGCGCTGGCCCGCCGTATCCGCGAGCAGCTTCTCGCCGCCGGAGTCGGGATCACCTCCCTCGACAAGGTGCTGAGCGAGAAGGGCGTCTGACATGAACGGCCACGTCACCGTCACGGACTGCGGCGACTCCGCCCTGGTCGCCAAGGCCGTGGGCCTCGACACCGAGGACGCCTGGCGGCTCGTCCATGCCCTCGCCGACGCACTGCACGCCGTACGGCTCACCGGCGTACACGACGTGGTGCCCACCTACGACGCCCTGCTCGTGGAGTTCGACTGCACCGCCACCGACCACGACACCGTACGGCGTGTCCTGTCGCGCGAGGCGGCGCGTCTCGGCCCGGACCCCGCGCCGACGACACCTCCGCGCCGCTTCGTCGTCCCCGTCGTCTACGGCGGCGAGCACGGGCCCGACCTGCCCGAGGTCGCGCGTCAACTCGACCTGACCGAGAGCGAGGTCGTCGCCCTCCACTCCGGGTCCGACCTGACCGTACGCTGCCTCGGCGCGCCCGCCGGGGCGCCGATGACCGACGGCCCGCCCTTCCCGAGGCCCGTGCCACGGCTGGCCTCGCCCCGCACCCGCGTCGACCCAGGCTCGGTCGCCGTCGCCGGCCGGCAGGCCGTCATCTGCCCGATGCCCTCACCCGGCGGCTGGCCCCTCCTCGGCCGCACCCCCGTACGCGTCCTCGACCTCCACAGCGACCCGATCACCGCCTACCGGCCCGGCGACACTTTTCGGTTCCGCCCCATCGCACCCCAGCAGTGGGACGAGTACGCCGACCTGCCGCTGGCGGCCTGCCATGGCTGACACCCTCACGATCCGCACCGCGGGCATCGTCACCGTCCAGGACCTTGGCCGCGTCGGCCGCTCCCGCTACGGTCTGCCCGCCAACGGGGCCGCCGACCAGCACTCGGCGCGCGTCGCCAACGTCCTGTGCGGCAACGACGACCGAGCACCACTGCTGGAGATCACGGCACTCGATTTCGCCTGCGTTCCCTCCGCCGACACCCTCGTCGCCGTGACCGGCGCCCCCGCCGACGTGACCGTCGGGGGAGTGGCCCGCCCGCAGTGGGAACCGCTCTCCGTACGGGCCGGGGAGACGATCCGCGTCACCGGCATCCGGCGCGGACTGCGCGTCTACCTCGCCGTCCTCGGCTCGTTCGAGGCGGACTACCTTCAGGGCAGCTGCGCCCCCGACACCATCCTGGGATTCGGCCCCGCCCTGCGCGCCGGCGACGAACTCGCCCTGCGCACCTCCTGCCCACCCATCGACCACCCCTTCTCCCGCATCCCGCTGTTCCGCCTCAACGCCCCCGTCCTCCCGTTCCCCGCCACCTGGACCATCGACGTCACCGACGGCCCCGACCGGGCCGAGTTCGGAGACACCGGACGCCGCCTCTACGACGCCCCCTTCAGCGTCGGTCCGCAGAGCAACCACATCGGTCTGCGGCTGCGGGGCGACGTGCCCCGCCGGGTCACCCGGGGCGAGGTCCTCTCCCGTGGCGTCCCCATCGGCGCCGTCGAAGTGCCCGCCGGGGACGAACTCCTCGTACTGCACCGCGGCCGCGGTGTCACGGCCGGCTACCCCGTCCTCGCCGTCGTCACCGCCACCGGACTGTCCGCCCTGGGACAGGTCCGCCCCGGACAGACCGTCCGCTTCCGCCACCGCACCCTCGACCAGGCGGTCACCGCCCACCGCGCACAGCGCACCGCCGTCGAAGCCCTGAGATCCAGGGTCCGTACGGCTTTCGAGGCCTTGCGCATCCGCGCCCCCGCGGGGGCCTGATGACCGGCACGGGTTCCCGCCGGGGCCTGACGCCCCGCGCCTCTTCACACAGGCCCGCTTACGAAGGGGCGCGGGGAACTGCGCGACCAGCCCCCACCGGCCCGCACGAAATCCACTCACCTCCGCCCTCCCGCACATAGCTCACCCGCACACAAACCCACCCGCACCCGCTCACCCGCTCCCCGCCAACCCGCTGGAAGCACCCGCACGGAGCCGCACGTCCCCCGTCCCCAGCCTGCTCCCAGACAGAGGAGAGCCATGACCGCCGTGGCCGCCCAGCCAGTCCCCAACACCGTCGACCCCAGAACAGCCCGCAAGGTCACCCTCGCCGGATGCGTCGGCATCTTCGCCGAGCTGTACGACAACGGCATCTTCGGCTTCATGGCCGGAACGCTCGCCGCCGTCTTCTTCCCCGGCTCCGACAACGCCATCCAGCTCGTCTTCCTCGGTTACGCCGTCTCCTTCTTCTTCCGCCCCCTCGGCGGCATCATCTGCGGCCACCTCGGCGACCGCATCGGACGCCAGCGGATGCTGGTCTTCGTCATCCTGCTCATCAGCGTCGCCACCGCCGCCATCGGTGTCCTGCCCACCTACGCCAGCATCGGCATCGCGGCCCCCGCCCTGCTGATCCTGCTCCGCGTCGCCCAGGGCTTCTCCGTCGGCGGCGAGGCGTCCGGGGCGATGAGCTTCCTCGCCGAGCACGCCCCGGAGGGCAAGCGCGGCCTCTACACCAGCTACGCGCAGATCGCCTCGTTCCTCTCCCTGCTCACCGGCACCCTGATCGCCGCCGCCCTGACCAGCGGACTCGGCACGGAACGCATGGAGTCCTGGGGCTGGCGCATACCGTTCCTGCTCGCCGTCCCGCTCGGCATCACCGGTATCTACATCCGCAAGCGCATCAGCGACACGCCCAACTTCACGCGCCTGAAGGAAGAGGGCGGCCTGTCGAAGAACCCCCTCAAGGAGGCCTTCGCCTCCGCCGAGCACCGCCGCGCCATGCTGCTCGCCCTGTTCATCCCCCTGATGAACGGCTCCGGGTACTACGTCCTGTTCGGCTACATGCCCACCTTCATGAGCAGCGAGCTGGAATTCACCAAGGTCCAGGGACTCCTCGTCACCGCCTCCAGCCTGGTCGCGATCTGTATCGCCATCCCCTACATGGGGCGCCTCTCCGACCGGGTCGGACGCAAGAAGGTCATCGCCGGAGCCGCGATCGCCATGGCCGCCATCGGCGTCCCCTGCTACCTCCTGATCGGCACCGGCAACGTCGCCCTCGCGGTCCTCGGCGCCTGCGTCATGGCCGTCGTGTTCGCCGGGCACACCGGCGTCATCCACATCCTGCTCGTCGAACTGTTCCCCACCCGGGTGCGCTACTCCGCCTACGGCCTGGGCTACAACGTCTCCGCCGCACTCTTCGGCGGCACCGCACCCCTGCTGATGACCTACCTCATCGACCGCACGGACAACGTCAACATGCCGGCCTTCTACGCCGTCCTCACCGCCCTCGGCACCCTCGTCGCGGTCTCACGGGTGAAGGACCGGGCCCACCTGCCCCTGCGCGACGCCTGACAGACCCCCCGGCACCCGGCACCCGCACACCCCCCACTCCGTACCCCGCACACCAAGGAGCACATCAGCATGCCCATCTCCGACTACAGGACGGCCCTCGTCACCGGAGCGTCGACCGGCATCGGAGCCGTGGTCGTCGAGCGACTCGCCAAGCGCGGCCTCGAAGTCCACGCCGTGGCCCGCAACGCCGAACGGCTCGACGCCCTCGCCGACGCCACCGGCTGCATCCCGCACGCGATCGACATCACTGACACCGAGGCGCTCACCGCCGCCCTGGACGGCCTGGAGATCGACGTCCTCGTCAACAACGCGGGCGTCTCACGCACCGGCAACATCCTGACCGCTGACGCGTTCGCCGTCGACGAGCAGATCGCCGTCAACATCCAGGCCGTCCTGCACCTCGTACGCCTGCTCATGCCCGGCATGGTCGAACGGGACCTCGGCCACATCGTCAACATCAGCTCCATCGCCGGTGTCTACAACTTCGGCGGCAACACGATCTACCACGCCACCAAGGCAGCCGTGCACACCCTCTCCCGCCAGCTGCGGGTCGACGGCTACGGCCGCCGGATCCGGGTCACCGAGATCTGCCCGGGGCGCGTGGAGACGGAGATCTTCGGCCGCCTCATCGGCGACATGGAGGAGGCCCAACGGCAGTACTACGACGGCTACGAGTCCCTCAAGCCCGAGGACATCGCCGACTCCATCGAGTTCGCAGTCGACGCGCCCCGGCACGTCAACCTCGGCCACATCGAGATCCTGCCCACCTTCCAGGTCCCCGGCGGCCTCAACTTCGAGCGCCGCGAGGACTGAGGCCATGCCTGCGAACATCGCCGAGCGCGTACGCCGTATCAAGCCCTCGCCCAGCACGGCGGCGGCGCAGCGCGTACGCGAGCTCAAGAGCCAGGGCCTCACCATCCTCGACCTGACCGTCGGCGAGCCCGACTTCGACACCCCCGACCATGTCAAGGCCGCCGCGATCGCGGCCATCGAGGCGGGCGAGACCAAGTACACCCCCGTGAACGGCACCCCCCGGCTGCGCGCCGCCATCACCGGCAAACTCCGCGCCCGCCACGGCATCGACTGCACCGACGCGCAGATCACGGTCGGCGGGGGAGCCAAGCAGGTCATCTTCCTCGCCCTGATGGCCACCCTGGACGAAGGGGACGAGGTCATCGTCCCCGCCCCCTACTGGGTGTCCTATCCGGACATGGTCCGCGCGAACGACGGCACCCCGGTCGTCGTCGACTGCCCCGAGACGGACGGCTTCAAGCTGACGCCGGAGCGGCTCGCGGCGGCGATCACCGCACGCACGCGCTGGGTCGTCCTCAACACCCCGGGAAATCCCACCGGATCGGCCTACTCCACCGCCGAACTGCACGCGCTCGCCCAGGTGTTGCTGGCGCACCCGCACGTGAGTGTCCTCACCGACGAGATCTACGACGAGATCTGGTACCGCGAGGAGTCCGCCCCGTCCCTGGCCGCCGTCGAACCCCGCCTGGCCGAGCGGGTGTTCCTCACCAACGGCGTCTCCAAGACGTACGCGATGACGGGTTGGCGCCTCGGATACGGGGTCGGTCCGGCGGACCTGGTCACCGCGATCAACACCCTCCAGTCCCAGACCTCTTCCTGCCCCTCCTCCGTGAGCCAGGCCGCCGCCGCTGCCGCGCTCACGGGACCGCAGGACTTCGTCCAGGACACCGTGCGCGTCTACCGGGCCCGCCGCGACGAGACCGTGAAGCTCATCAACGACGTTCCGCAGCTCGGCTGCACCGTCCCGGACGGCGGCTTCTACCTCCTGGTCAACTGCCAGGCGGCCATAGGGCAGTTCACACCCGACGGAACCCGGATCGAGAACGACGAGGGCTTCGCCCGCCACCTCCTCGACGACCAGCAGGTCGCGGTGATCCACGGAACCGCGTACGGCGCGCCCGGCTACTTCCGTATCTCGTTCGCCACGTCGACGGACGTCCTCACCGAGGCATGCGAACGCATCGCGACGGCCTGCGCTGCACTGACCTCCGCCACCGCACCCTCCGTCTGAAAGGTCACCATGATCCGCGTCAGCACCAAGTTCGAGCGGCCGGACGACGCCCTGGTCAAGCAGCTGAGCGCCTTCTCCTCGGCCACCATCCACGAGGCACAGGGCCGCCTCGGCGCACTGGACTCGGCCATCAAGCCGGTCGACCACACCATGTCCCTGTGCGGCCCCGCCTTCACCGTCCAGTGCGCCCCGCGCGACAACCTCATGCTCCAGACCGCCATCGCCTACGCCCGCCCCGGCGACGTCGTCGTCGTGTCCGCCGGCAACTACGAGGAGGCGGGCTCCTTCGGGGACGTCCTCGCCAACGCCTGCCAGGCCAAGGGACTCGGCGGCCTGATCACCGACACGGGCGTCCGGGACACCGAGGACCTGCGCACCCTCGGCTTCCCCGTCTTCTCCCGCAGCGTGTCCATCAAGGGCACGGTCAAGGAGACCGTCGGACCGATGTGCGAGCCGGTCACCGTCGGCGGCGTACTCGTCCGCCCCGGCGACGTGATGCGCGCCGACGCCGACGGCGTGGTCGTCGTCCGCCGCGAGGACGCCGCCCAGGCGGTCACCGCGTCCCAGGAACGGGTCGACGCCGAGGCCGGATACATCGCCGCGTACCGGGCGGGCAGGACAGTCGTCGAGATGTGCGGTCTCGCACCGCTGCTCGCCGCGAAAGGGCTGGTGATCGAGGACGAGTGACGGACAAGCGCCCGTACGCATCCCGGCAGTTGAGACCGGCCGTTCTTCCCACCCCGGGTCACGGCTTGCGGGCGAGCCCGCCGTGTTCGGCGACCACCTGAGGCGCGGGCGCGGTGGTGTCCGGCCGCCAGAGCGGGACGGAGACGATCCCGGGATCGAGCAGCTCCAGACCGTCGAAGTAGGACGTGATCTCCTCGACGGTACGCAGGTTGTAGGGGACGGCGCCGCTCTCGTTGTACGCGTTCTGCGCCTGCTCGAAGACGGGATCGATACCCGCCGAACCGTCGTTGACGGAGAGGTAACTGCCGGACGGCAGCGCGGCCATCAGGTCGGTGACGATCGACAGGGCCTGCTCGTAAGTGGCCACATGCCCGAGGATGTTGCTGAGGATCAGCGCGGTCGGCCGGGACAGGTCGAGCGTCTGCGCGGCGGCCTTGAGAATGCGGTCGGTGTCCACGACGTCGGCCTCGATGTACGCGGTCGCCCCCTCCGGCGTGGAGTGGAGCAGGGTACGGGCATGCACGAGAACCATCGGGTCGTTGTCGACATGGACGATCCGGGTCTCGGGCGCGATGCGCTGGGCGACCTGGTGGGTGTTGTCGGCGCTGGGCAGCCCGGTCCCGACGTCCAGGAACTGCCGTATGCCCGCCTCGGCAACCAGATGGGTGATGTTGCGGGCCAGAAAGGCACGGCTGCCGCGGGCGATGGCGACGATGCCGGGAAAGACGTCCGTGTAGGCGTCACCGGCCGCCCTGTCGACGGGGTAGTTGTCCTTCCCTCCCAGCCAGTAGTTCCAGATCCGTGCCGAGTGCGGCACGGACGTGTCGATCGTCCGGTGTTCCGCCGGTCGGGGCGTGGCGGCCTTCTCGTCCATGGGCAGCGTTCCGTCCTTAGCCAGAGCATGGGGCTTGGGGCATGGGGCTTGGGGCATGGCAGGGGTGGTTCGACGCACAACCTATGTCCCAACGACCCTCGTGCGTATGGCAGTTCACATCCGTTCCTCCGACAACCTGCTCCCCGGCGAAGCTCCGGCGGGTCCCGGACAGACCGCGACGGCGGCGAGCCACGGAACTGGATGCTCCTCCTGGCCCCGCTGCTGGGCCGGCACACCGGGGGATGGGCGGGCCTCGGCTGGGGGATGACCTCGGTGGTGTTCACCGCCGTGCTGCCCACGCTGATCCTGGGGTTGCTGTACGGGTTCGACGCGCCCCGTGCGGTCACGGCCCTGGTGACGGCGATGCTTGCCGTCCTGCTCGCCCTGCTGGCGATCACCTTCTTCTGGAAGGTGTCCGTGCACTCGGCGGTCGCCTCCGCCGCCGTCGCCGTCCTCACCTCGGTCTTCGGGCCCGGGACGCTCGTACTCGTACCCTTGGTGGCGCTCATCGCCTGGTCACGCGTACGGCTGCGCTGCCACACCGTCGGCCAGGTCACCGTAGGGGCACTTGTCGGCGCGGCAGTTGGCGCGTCTGTCTTCGACCTCCTGAGGTGACATCCGCTGTGGGTGCATGCATGCGCTGCTCACACGGCTCGTTCAACGCTCCACAGCGGCAGGAGTTCGAAGAAGGAGACCGATTCCGGACGCCACCGGGACCGCCAGCCGGTTGCCACCGCGGAAGCCTGCTCGGCATGGCGCCGCATGTCCGCCCGCATCCCGGCCGCCACACCGTTCCGTTCGGCCGTCTCCCGGACGGCGGCGACCGTCTCCGGCGTGCACAACGGGTCCCCGAGTGCCGCT
Organism: Streptomyces sp. NPDC002156; assembly: GCF_053593675.1. Lineage (NCBI taxonomy): Bacteria > Bacillati > Actinomycetota > Actinomycetes > Kitasatosporales > Streptomycetaceae > Streptomyces > Streptomyces sp. NPDC002156. The sequence continues at coordinate 18,981 of NZ_JBSFDA010000004.1, forward strand.
TCCACCATCGTGCGCTCGGCGCCGCTCACGGCGGACAGCAGGGCGCTGACGGTGTAACTGTGCCTGCCGGCGCGGATGTCGGTGCCGGTCGGCTTGCCCATGGCGTCCGCCTCCCCGAACAGGTCCAGATAGTCGTCGCGCATCTGCCCGCAGATCCCCACCAGCCGTGCGTAGGCGCGCAGTTCGTCCTCGAAGAGCGCCGGCTGCGCACCCGCCGCGAGGAGCCCGAGCTGCATGGGCGCGAGAATCGAGTAGCGGGCCGACTTGTAGTCGGCGACGCCGTGCAGAACCTCCTCGCCCGGGGCGGCCGTGAAGTCCCGCTCCAGGTCGATGATCTGGCCGACGAACGTGTCGGCCGCCGCCCGCGTCTGCACCTCCACCATGGCCTGACGCACCGCCACAGGCACCTTCGCGTCCAGGAGAGCCTGCCAGGACAGGGCGAGCGCCAAATCGCCCGCGAGCACGGTGAGGCCGAGGGCCACCTGCGGATGATCGGGGAACCGCTCCCGGTAGGCGTAGTACGTGGACGCGCCGCCCCGCCGGGTGGGGCTGTCGTCGATGAGATCGTCGTGCACCAGGCCATGGGTCTGCAGCAACTCGACGCTCAACGCCGCCGCGTCCAGCCCCTCGACCGGCTCGCCGGTCACCAGACCGGCCGCCTCGTGCAGCAGGACCACCCGTATCCGCTTGCCACCGCGCAAGGACAACTCCCGCAGCAACTCCAGGCATTCGGGAGTGAAACGGCTGAACGGCGGAGTGTCGAGCCTGGCGGCCAGCGTGTCGAAGTACCCCTCGAAGAGAGCGTTGAACCGGTGCTCGTAACCGGCGACACGCTCCAGAACCTGCTCGATCAAGACAAGACCCTCCTGTACGGGGACAAGGACACGCTCACGACGCGACAGCGGTGATCATGGCACCCTCACCACCGGCGTGGCCGTGGCGGTGTGTCAGGACGTGTACCGGGTCGCCGTGACCGCCAGGTCGCGCAGCGCACGGTCCACGGCCTGCGGGAAGCCGGCCCCGTCCAGGACCTGCAGCACCTCCTCGTAGCGGGAGGTGATCATCTGCTCGGTCCGCTCCCGGGCCCCGGTGTCCCGCAGAATGCGCCGCGCCTCGGCCGCTCCGCGTTCCGCCAGGTCGGCCCGGCCCACGAGACGGACCAGCCGCTCCCGCTCGACCCGGCCGGCGCGCCGCAGTCCCAGCGCCAGCAGAACCGTCCGCTTGCCTTCGCGCAGATCACCGGAGCCCGGCGCACACACACCGTCCGGACCGCCGAAGACGTCCAGAAGGTCGTCCCTGAGCTGGAACGCCTCGCCCAACGGCAGGCCCAGCCGGGTGAGCACCTCCATCTCGGCCGCACCGGCCCCGGCGACAGCGGCCCCCAACTGCAGCGGCCGTTCGACGGTCGCGCCCGCGGTCTTGTAGCGGATGATCCGCAAGGCGGCCTCGACGTCGTCGGCACCACAGCCCGTACCCATCACGTCCAGATACTGGCCGTACATCACCTCTTCCAGCATCGCGTCGAACAGCCCGTGCACCAACCGCTGCCGCCCGGGCTCCAACTGGGCGGTGTGCAGCAGCTCCTGAGCCCACATCAGCGCGAGATTGCCGACCAGCAGCGCACCGCCCGCGCCCAGCCGCTCGGCCCGCTCGTCGGCACCCAACCGGGCCCGCAGCGCACGGTGGACAGCGGGACGGCCCCGGCGCCTGGCCGAGTCGTCCATGATGTCGTCGTGGATGAGCGCGAAGGCGACGAACAACTCCAGCGCCGCCGCCACCCGCAGCGCCGACGTGGCGTCACCCTGCCCACCCGCGGCATGCCAGCCCACCACGCACAGCTGCGCCCGGATCCGCTTCCCACCGGCCGCCAGGAAGTCCCGTACGGTCTGCACCACTTCCGGTGGATGCCCCCGGCCGGCCGCCGCACAGGCCTTGCCCGCGAGGAAGCCATCGAGCACCGCGTCGACCTGGCTCTGCACGGCCCGCAGATCGATCGCCTGCGAGTCAACCACCCCTGAGGTCACCGGCTCACGACTGGTCTGCATGATCCGTCCAACGACGCGGACGGCCGGAGAACACGCGTGCAGGTTGGGTCAGTTGGAGTCGGGTGCCGTATACGTGCCGAAGAATCGCAGCTCGGCGACGTTGATGATGTTCGTGTTGGAGAGGCGGATGTACCGGTAGGGCACGGTGGTGTTGGTGGTGTCGGTGCGGGCGAGGTTCTGCCACTGGAGGGTCGCCTGGGCCTTGGTGGTGATGGTCGTCCAGGTGACGAGGTCGTGGGAGCCGAGGAGTTGGAGCCCGGCGGCGCGGGTGGTGCCGTACGAGTCCTGGCGCACGATCAGATCGGCGCGGTCGAGGGCGAGTGAGCCGCCCTCGCGGAAGTCCCAGACGATGTAGTACTGGCCGTTCACCGCGCGGGTGTCGGTGTACGTGGTGAGTTTCGCGTCGAAGAGCAGCGCGGTGGCGGCCGCTTTGGACGACTCGGACGTCCCGGTGAGGCTCACCAGGTCCGCCTTGGCGATGACGTCGTTCACGATGTTCTGTTCGTTGGAGAGATAGAGGTACGAGTCGTCCGTGGTGGCGTAGAGGGTCGAGCCCTTGGCGCCGGTCGCGGTCGTGTAGTCGACGCTGAAGCGGAGAGGGCGGCCGGAGTCGATGGCGTCGGGCAGGACGGCCCGCGCGCGGAACGTGGTGTCTCCGTCCCGTGTGACCTCGGCCGGGTGTCCCTCGATGGTCACCGCGACATCGGTGACGGCCTCCTTCGTGGTGAGCGTGAGGGTGACGGTGTCGCCGCCCACGGCACGGCCCGGGAGCGCGTTGTCCGACGAGAGGACCGCCGAGGAGATCCTGTTGACGGCCTCGTGCCGGTTGCCGTGGACGCGGAGTTCGGCGAAGGAGGAGATGCCCGGGTAGGCGGGATCGGTGGGGACGCCCGGGGAATCCACCTGGACCTTGAGGAACCGGTACTGCTCGCCGCGCAGTTGGCCGAAGACGTCGATGGTCTCCAGGGCGAAGTCGTCGTCCGTGGTGTCGGTCGTCTCCCTGACCGTCAGCTTCGTCCAGGTGACCTTGTCGTTGGAGCCGTAGACGTTGGCGCCCTGCGAGCGGTTGGCGAAGTTGTAGCGCGCCTGGAGGCCGAACGCGGTCGCGGAGAAGCGGTGGTCGACGCCGAAGTCGAGGACGAACGGGGCCCGCAGATCGCCGCTGGTGGTGTTGAAATCGCCGTCGGTCATGTTGGCGATGGCGGCGGCGGTCAGGGTGGGGGAGGAGACCAGGGAGGGATAGGCCAGGCTGCCGTCATCGGCAAGGCGGGGGGAGAGGAGCTGAAGCTTCGTCACCGCGGCCTGGAGGGTGGCCAGGTTCGCGAGGAACGTCTCGTCGTCGGCCGTGTCGATCGACGCCCTGACGGAGTCGGCGACGGGCTGGAAGACGGCGAGGGAGGCGGTGGTGTAGGTGGCCGTGGTGTCGTAGGCGGCGAGGGCGAGTTGGTAGGCGGACGTCCGGTCGGCGGCCACCGGGAGGGTCACGTCGAGGACGGTGTCGACCGTGCCGTCCGAGGCGACGACGTGGAAGGTGTGCGGGCCGGTCTGCGAGGCACCAGGGGTCCAGGTCAGCGTGCCGGTCGCCGCGTCGAGCCGCGCGCCCGTCGGAAGTCCCTCGGCCTCGTACGTGACCGTGTCCGAGGAGTTCGGGTCGGTGGCAGCTAGGGAGCGGGTGAGGGGAGCGCCCTTGAGCCCGATGATCGTCGTGGCGAGGCCCTGCGGGAACAGCGGCGGTGAAAGCTGGCTGACCGCCAGGAGGTTGACGTGGTCGAGGTCGACGGTCCCGTGCGGCCGGCCCTTGATCCGGTAGTAGGCGATGTAGTTCCCGACGACGGTCGTGGGGACGACGGATGCCTGGAGGTTGTAGGTGAGGTAGCGCCACTGGCCGTGCGTGTCGGGCACGGTGAGTGTGCAGTAGGGCGCGCTGCCGCGGTCGCGGCTGATCTCCAGGGTCGCGGAGGCGGTGGTACGGAAGCGCACGCCGACCGGGTAGTACTTCGAGGTGTCGCCGTACATCAACTGCCGGATGGCGACGACGCTCCCCTTCTTCGAGGGTCGGACCCGGACGAACTCGTGCCCGTCCTCGGCCCGCACCTTCGAACGGCCGTCCAGCAGGATGCTCTTGGTCGCGAACGGCACGTTCGGGCCGCTGGGCTCGGGCGGGGTCTGACCGGCGACGGCCCGGGGCAGGGACAGCCAGTACTCGGGATTGGGCTGGATGCCGCCCCAGAAGTTCGCGAGCGAGCTGCCGTAGTAGTAGGTCGGACCCTCGGCGTTGCGGTGCGTCTCCAGCAGGCCCGGCGCCTCCTTCCGAAGGTCGGCCGGCTGCTCGTAGGTGTACACGTAGTACAGCTCGTCGAGCGGGTTGAACAGCCGTCCGCGATACGCCTCGGAGACCTTGCCGGGGCCGCCGGTGGTGTCGATCCAGGGGATCGCGTGGCCCAGCATGTAGCGGTAGAAGGGGTCGTTGCCAGTCAGCAGACGGTTGTCGAGGAAGCGGTACGGACTGACGGCGTCACGGGCCGTGGAGACGGTGCCCTTGACCGGGTCGACCCGCGTGCCCTGGACCGTGAGAATGCGGGCGAGGCCGGTGGCCGCATAGACGTCGTCCTCGGCGTGTGCCTGGTCGCGGCCCATCTCCTGGAGCTGGACGAAGGAACGGCCGAAGGTGTTGAGCGGGTCCTTCCTGTCGATCCTCGGATAGAGCGAGGCGATCGCGCCGTTCTGCTCGGGCCTCGTGGTCGTGGAGTTGACGGTGTACCACTCGACGCCCTCGCGATAGCGGTCGAGGTTGTCGGTGAAGATGTAGCCGGCCAGGGCGCCGACCAGCGGGTAGAGATGCTGGTTGTAGTAGTAGGTGTTCTTGTGCAGGAACGTCTCCGTCATCGGGACGACGAGATTGGCCGTCAGATTCGCGGTGTCGGAGTCGTGCCAGACGATGTCGTAATCGGCGTACGGGGTGGACGCGGCGTCGAAGTCGGTCGCGCGGAAGATCTCCGCCCCGGCCAGCAGCCGATAGAGCGGAACGCCCGAATGGATCTGGGCGTCGGCGTAGTAGGCGTACTTGTCCGGGGCCATGTGACTCCAGATCCGGATGATCCGCATGCCGTTGGCGCGGTAGACCGGGTCGCCGGTGACGAAGTACAGGATCGCCTGGGTGAGCACGCCCCAGGAGTCCTCGATGAGCTTCGACTCCGTGCCTTGGGAGGCGAAGGTGTCGGTGCCCGGCAGGTCCAGGACGCTGCCCAGGTTCTTGGACCTGAGCGTCGTGGAGGCGTACGACGTCTGCCGCATCGCCGCGTAGTAGCTCGCCCAGGGTTCGCTGCCGGCGAGCACCTGGGCGCGGGCGAGACGGAGGTTGCCGGCCGAGACGCCGATGCCGGGGTGGACGAAACCGTTGAGGCTGCGCCAGGTGCGCAGGACGGGCAGACCGTCGTCGGCCGGCGCCTCGTCGGCCATGGCGCGTCCCGGCGCCACGGCGGGCAGGCCGAGCGCGGCGGCGCCGACGGTCATGGCGCCGAGGACGGTACGGCGGGAGGGGCGTTGGGCGTACGACGGCTGGTGACGTCTGTCGGACATGCTGCGGCTCCGGGTGCGGTCGTCGTCAGGTCCAGGTCGATTGAGGAATCGATCGTAGTAATCGTTTGCTGCCAAGCTAGGTGAGACCAGTGACACACATCAAGAGGCGTGCGACCGCTTATGACGTAAACGATTACTGTCGGGAGCGAGTGGACGCCTGCCCCCACCTCTAGTCAGCCCGTATATGGGCTATGTAGAGTACGAGTATGGGTACGCCGCGTATGACCCTGCAGACCCAACTGGTCCTGCGGGCTTTGCTGGAGGATCCCGCCAAGCAGCGGTACGGCCTGGAGCTGTGCGAGGTGGCGGGACTGCCGTCGGGCACGATCTATCCGATCCTCGCCCGGCTGGAGCAGGTGGGCTGGGTGGACAGCGTCTGGGAGGACCCGGCTGTCCATGAGACGGCCGGGCGCCCACGCCGCCGCTTCTACCGGATCACCCGGGACGGCGCCGAGCAGGCCCGCGACGCCCTGGCCCGCGTCTACCGGTCCCGGAAGAAACCCCTGCCCGGCTGGGCGGCCGTCCGCCCGGCGACCGAGGGAGGCCCGTCATGAAGGCCCGCCGCCGGTCAGGGTCGCGCCGCGTCGTACGGGCGGGCACGGCACCGTCGTCCCTCGACGGCCTGCTCGCCGCTGTCCGCGCACACCACCCCGAGTCCGACACCGCCCCGGTGGAACGCGCCTATGCCGAGGCTGCCTTCTGGCACGAGGGCCAGCGGCGCCGCAGCGGAGACGCCTACGTCACCCACTGTCTCGCCGTCGCCGCCATCGTCGCCGATCTCCGGCTGCCCCCGCACGTGGTGTGCGCGGCGCTCCTTCACGACGTGCTGGACGACACGGCCTGTCCTCCGCAACGGATCGCCGACCAATTCGGCCCAGAAGTCGCCGACTTGATCGCGGCGGTCGGAGCCGCCGAGGTCTCCTGGTACTGGCAGGACGGCAAGGCCACGATGCCCGCGTCCGATGCCGCCGACCCGTCACCGGCGATGGCCGTGCTGGCCGTCCGACTCGCCGACCGGCTTCACAACATGCGCACCATCACATTCCTGGCCAGGGCCAGGCAGCTTCTCAAGGCCCGTGAAACCCTTGAGGTGTTCGTGCCCGTGGCCTCCGCGGCGGGCCTGGAGACGGTCGGCCGTGAACTGCGGGACCTCGCCTCGGCGGTCCTGCGACCGGCACCGTCGTCCTATGCCGTCACGGGACGGCTCCTGACCGCATGCGCTCTGCTGCTGCCCGCAGGGCAACGCGCACGCTGGCAGGAGGAATGGAGCGCAGACCTGGCCACCCACGCCACCCGCCACGCCCGCACCCGCTTCACGCTCCGCGTCCTGCTGGGCACGCCCCGACTGTCGATGATGCTGCGCCGCCCCTTACGTCAGGAACCGCGATGACGAGCGGGGCGGCGCGACTGGGTGCCGTCCTCGGGACAGTGGCCGCGTTCGTGACGGCCATGGTGCAGGGAGGGCTGACCGCATGGGCGGCCGGAGCACTCGCCGTAGGCGGACTCGCGTTGGTGGCGGCAGTACTCTTCGTCCCCAGCGAGACACCGGCTCGTCGCCTGTGTCGTCTGCTCCAGGCCTGGCAGACCCCCACGGCCGGTGCCGCCGGACCCGAGCCGAGCCGGCGCCCGGCACCACCTTCCGCTCCGCAGGACGGGCTGTGACTGCCGGGACGCTACGACGGGCCGCTGGCAGCCACGCGGTCGGAAGCGGATCACGACGAACGTGGGCGACAGGGCCTCCAGGCGCCGGATCGCCGTCCAGAGCCTGGCCTCGGCCGCCGCACTGCGCGGCGGCATGAACTCGATGGGCCCGTCTTCCGCGATGCCGGTGCCGGGGGAGGACCACAGGGGAGGAGGAACAGAGATGCTCCCCCGCCCGCAGCCCTTCCCCGGCCTAGGGCGCCTGCCGTCAGGGCGCGGAGAGTTCCTCACGGACCGTGCGGGCTGCCGCGACCAGGTGTTCCAGCGACGCGCGGGTCTCGGGCCAGCCGCGGGTCTTCAGGCCGCAGTCGGGGTTGACCCAGAGGCGCTCGGCTGGGATCGCCTTGAGGCCGGTGCGGAGCAGGTCGGCGGCCTCCTCGGTGCTCGGGACGCGCGGGGAGTGGATGTCGTAGACGCCGGGTCCGGCCTCGCGCGGGTAGCCGTGGGCGGCGAGTTCGCGGGCGACCTGCATGTGGGAGCGGGCGGCTTCCAAGCTGATGACGTCGGCGTCCAGGTCGTCGATCGCCTGGACGATGTCGCCGAACTCGGCGTAGCACATGTGCGTGTGGATCTGGGTGCCCGGCCGGACACCGCCGGTGCTCAGCCGGAACGCCTCCGTGGCCCAGACCAGGTAGGCGGAATGGTCGGCGGCCCGCAGCGGCAGCGTCTCGCGCAGGGCGGGCTCATCCACCTGGATGACCGAAGTCCCGGCTGCCTCAAGGTCGTTGACCTCGTCACGCAGGGCGAGGGCGACCTGGCGGGCGGTGTCGCCGAGAGGCTGGTCGTCGCGGACGAAGGACCAGGCCAGCATGGTGACCGGCCCGGTGAGCATGCCCTTGACCGGGCGTGAGGTGAGGGACTGGGCGTACGTCGTCCAGCGCACCGTCATCGGTTCGGGGCGGGAGATGTCGCCGGCCAGGATCGGCGGGCGGACATAGCGGGTGCCGTAGGACTGCACCCAGCCGTGCCGCGTCGCGAGGTACCCCGTCAGTTGCTCGGCGAAGTACTGGACCATGTCGTTGCGTTCGGGTTCGCCGTGGACGAGGACGTCGATGCCGGTCTTCTCCTGGAAGGCGATCACCTCGCCGATCTCCGTCCTGATGCGATCCTCGTACGCCGCCTGGTCGATCCGGCCCGTCCTCAAGTCGGCGCGGGCGGTGCGCAGTTCGCCGGTCTGCGGGAAGGAGCCGATGGTGGTGGTCGGCAGCAACGGCAGGCGCAGGTGCGCGCGTTGGGTCCTGGCACGCTCGCCGTAGGGCTGTGAGCGGCGGGCGTGGGCGTCCGTGACGGCGGCCGTACGGGCCCGTACGGCGGGGTCGCGGGTGATCGGCGAGGTGGCCCGGGCGGCCAAGTCAGCGCGGTTGGCGGCCAGTTCGCCGGTGATCGCGTCGGTGCCCTGGGAGAGGCCCTTGGCGAGGGCGACGATCTCGGCGGTCTTCTGCCGCGCGAAGGCCAGCCAGCGCAGGATCTGCGGATCGATGTCCTGCTCCAGGGCCGTGTCGAGCGGCACGTGGAGGAGGGAGCAGGACGCCGACACGTCGACCCGGTCGGCCAGGCCGAGCAGGGTGCCCAGCGTCGACAGCGACTTCTCCAGGTCGTTGACCCAGATGTTGCGGCCGTTGACGACCCCGGCGATCAGACGCTTGCCGGGTAGCCCGCCCACGGCCGCGAGGGTGTCGAGGTTGGCGGCCGCGGCGTCGGTGAAGTCCAGCGCGAGTCCGTCGACGGGCGCCTTGGCCAGGACGGGCAGGGCGTCGCCGAGCCGGTCGAAGTAGGACGCGACCAGCAGCTTCGGCCGGTCGGTGAGCCCACAGAGGTCACGGTAGGCGCGGGCGGCGGCGTTCAGCTCGGCCGGAGTGCGGTCCTGGACCAGAGCCGGCTCATCGAGTTGCACCCACTCGGCGCCCGCCGCCCGCAGATCGGCGAGGACCTCGGCGTACACCGGCAGCAGCCGGTCCAGGAGCGTCAGCGGGTCGAAGCCGGCGGCGACACCGGGCGCGGGCTTGGCCAGCAGCAGATAGGTGACGGGACCCACGAGGACGGGGCGGGCGGCGAGGCCCAGCGCCAGGGCCTCGCCCAGCTCGGTGACCTGCTTGGCCGAGTCGGTCGTGAAGACCGTGCCCGGGCCCAACTCCGGGACGAGATAGTGGTAGTTGGTGTCGAACCACTTGGTCATCTCCAGCGGCGCCACGTCCTGCGTGCCCCGCGCCATCGCGAAGTAGCCGTCCAGCGCGTCGGCCTCGACGGCCGCGCGGTGGCGTTCCGGGATCGCGCCGACCATCACGGTCGTGTCGAGGACGTGGTCGTAGTACGAGAAGTCGCCGGTCGGGACCTCGTCGATGCCGGCGTCGGCGAGCCGGCGCCAGTTGGTGGCGCGCAGCTCGGTCGCGGTGGTGCGGAGGGCGTCGGCGCCGGAACGGCCCTTCCAGTAGCCCTCGATGGCCTTCTTCAGTTCCCGGTTCGGGCCCTGACGGGGGTAGCCGTACACGGTGGACCGTGCTGCCGCGGCTGCGGACTTCGCTGTCACGGAAATCTCCTTCGCGAGATATCTCCCTGGGATCCCGGGACGGGACGAGGGCGCGAAGGGAACGACACACCGGGCGGACGCACGACGGCCGTCCCACCGGATATGTACGCCGACCCGCCCACGAGGTCACCGGGATGTCCGCGCACGAGTGCTTCGTACGCGGGCAACGGGCAGGTCTTCGGACTCGCGAGCACGCCCTCCGACCGGAGGACACCTACTGGCCGTCGCTTCCCAGACCCTGTTCACCGGATCCAGTGCGTATGACGGCGGTCGTTCTCGCTCACCGCTGCGGGGCAGTCCCGGATTCCCACCGGGTTCCCTCTTACGACGCATCCCGCCTGGCGGACGGGGCGAACCAGCTGCACGGACCAGCCTAAGGGGCAGCACCCGGGCGCGGTGGATCACGTCCGGCATATGTGACGTGCACCATACGGCTGCCCCGGAACCCGGCCCACATCCGGTCCGACTACTCAACCGGTACGGCGCGATCCGAGCGACGTCGTACGACGTGACTTGGAGACGCGGTTGATGGACGAGTCCCGGCAATCCTCCTTATCCAGTGCGGGTGCGGTCCTGCGGAGAGCGGCGCCCCCGCCCGCACTCTGCGGCTTCCTCCTGCTGCTGGCCCTGATCTTCACGGTGTCCTACGCCGCCGGGACCGCCTCCGGACCCGTCGCGCCCGGCATGCATGACACCGGCACAGGCACGGGCGGCGGCGGTACCGGCGAGATCGACGACCTGGACGACATGGGCGACATGGACATGAGCGGAGGAGGCAACTGATGGGTGCCGAACCCACGACCGTCCTGGTGACCACCGATCTGACCGTCGGCGGCATGACCTGCGCGGCCTGCGTCACCCGCGTCGAGAAGAAGCTCGGCAGGCTGGACGGCGTCACGGCCACCGTGAATCTCGCCACCGGGCGGGCCCGGGTGAGCCACCCTGCGGACGTCAGCCCCGACGAACTCGTCGCGACCGTGGAGAAGGCCGGCTACACGGCCGCCCTCCCCGAACCGCCCAGGAAACGGCAGGCCACGGACGACGGTGAGCCAGAGGAGACGACGCGCGAACGGGACCGGCTGGCCGTGACGGCCCTGCTCGCGGTGCCCGTGCTGGTCCTGTCGATGGTGCCCGCGCTCCAGTTCAGCAACTGGCAGTGGCTGTGCTTCGTACTGGCCGCGCCCGTCGCCGTGTGGGGCGCCTGGCCCTTCCACGAGCGGGCGGTACGGGGACTGCGGCACTCCGCCGCGACCATGGACACCCTGGTCTCGCTGGGCGTCGTGGCGTCCTTCGCCTGGTCGGCGTACGCGCTCTTCCTCGGTGGTGCCGGCGCCCCCGGCATGCGGATGCCGTTCACGCTCCTGCCGTCCGCCTCCGACGGCGTCGCCCACATCTACCTCGAAGCGGCTGTCGGCGTACCGCTGTTCGTGCTCGCGGGCCGCTTCCTGGAGGCGCGGGCCCGGCACGGGACCGGGGCGGCACTGCGGTCGCTGGCCAGGCTCGCCGCCAAGGAGGTGTCGGTCCGGGAGGACGGCGGCTCCGAACGGCTCGTCCCCATCGAGGAGTTGACGGTCAGTCAGGTCTTCGTCGTGCGGCCGGGGGAGCGGGTCGCCACCGACGGCGAGGTGGCCGAGGGAAGTTCGGCCGTGGACCTGTCCCTGGTCACGGGGGAGAGCGAACCGGTCGAGGTCGGGCCCGGCTCGGCCGTGGTCGGCGGTGCCGTCAACGCGGGCGGGCTGCTGCTCGTACGCGCAACGGCCGTCGGCGCCGACACCCAACTCGCCCGCATCACCCGGCTGGTGACAGAGGCTCAGGCCGGCAAGGCGCGTGCCCAGCGGCTGGCCGACACGGTGGCCGGTGTCTTCGTGCCCGTCGTGCTGGCGCTGGCCGCGACCGTGCTCGGGTTCTGGCTGGGCGCCGGGGCCGATCCGCAGGCGGCGATCACCGCGTGCGTGGCCGTCCTGGTCGTGGCCTGCCCGTGCGCGCTGGGCCTCGCGACCCCGACCGCGCTGATGGCCGCGACCGGCCGGGGCGCTCAGCTGGGTGTCCTCGTCACCGGTCCGCAGGCGCTGGAGGGGCTTCAGCACATCGACGCCGTCGTCCTCGACAAGACCGGCACGCTGACCTCGGGACACATGACCGTCGCCCGGGTCACCGCCGTACCGGACGGGCTCGGACGCGACGAGTTGCTGCGCCTGGCGGGGGCCGTCGAGTCGGGCTCGGAACACCCGCTGGGCCGGGCTGTCACCGCGTACTCCCGGCGGGAGTCGGGTGAGCAATGGCTGCCGGAGGTGAGTGACTTCGGTGCCCTGCCGGGGCGGGGTGTCCGCGGCCGGGTCGAGGACCGGCTGGTCGAAGTCCTCGCGCCGGACGACGAGTTGCCCGCCGCGCTCGCCGATGCTCTGGCCGTGGCCGAAGCCGCCGCCCACACCCCCGTGCTGGTCCGGGTGGACGGTACGTCCGAGGCGCTGATCGAGATCGGTGACGTCGTACGACCCGGCAGCTACCGTGCCGTCGAACGGTTGCGGCGCCTCGGTGTGCACCCCGTGCTCGCCACCGGCGACCGCGAGGCGCCCGCCCGTGCCGTCGCGTCCGCCCTGGGCATCGACGAGGTGCACACCCGCCTCACACCCGAGGGCAAGGCCGAACTCGTCCTGGACCTCCAGGAACAGGGCTACCGGGTCGCGGTCGTCGGGGACGGCGTGAACGACGCCGCCGCGCTGGCCGGCGCCGACCTCGGGATCGCGATGGGCAGCGGTACGGACGTCGCCATCGGGGCCGCCGACGTCACGCTGGTGCGCGGAGACATCGAGGCCCTCGCGGACGCGGTCCGGCTCGCCCGGCGCACGCTGGGCACGATCCGCGTCAACCTGGTGTGGGCCTTCGGCTACAACGTCGTCACCGTCCCGCTGGCCATGGTCGGTCTGCTCAACCCGATGCTCGCCGCGGCCGCCATGTCCGCCAGCTCGGTGCTCGTCGTCGCCAACAGCCTGCGGCTGCGCGCCTGGCAGCCCTCACCCGCCTCCCGGAGACACACCCCATGAGCGACCGATCCCCTTGGCGGCCGACGCGCCGTCGGCTCACCGACGCCCTGCTCGCCGCGCTCGCGCCCGTCGGCGTGTGCGGCCTCGCCCTCGGCGGTCTGAGCACCTGGACGGCGTACGGCAACGCCGGCACCCCGCCGCGCGTCGCGGTCACCGAGGGCCGGATGTTCCTGCCCACCGGAGACACCCCGGAGACGGCGGCCTTCTTCCGGATCGTCAACAGCGGGGGATCGGCCGACCGGTTGCTGAAGGTGACGTCCGCCGGGGTCGGGAAGGGGGCCCTCACCCTCAGCCGCCACCTGATGACCGGCGCGCGCACCGCTTCCGCGGAGACGGTGACCTCGGCCGAGATCCCCGCCGGAGACCGCCTCGCCATGTCCCCGGACGGCCTCGACGTGATCGTGCCGGTCAGGGCCGGCTGGCAACCCGGTGACCTCGTCTCCTTCACCCTGCACTTCGAGCACAGCGGAGCGGTGAGGACGCTGGCGGTGGTGGTCCGCCCGGGCGAGGACGGGGCGTAACTCCGGTTCCCGGCCTCAATGTTCGCCCACGGTCCTGGCTGGTTCCCGTCAAGTGCCGTCGCAGCAAAGGAAAATGGGCCGTGGACGCGGGAACTCGAACCCGCTCGCGGCCGACTACTGGTTCGGCAGGGCGTCCTGTCACCCGCCGGCCACCGTGTGCAAGAGGAAGGTTCTGGACAATGCCCGGAAAATAGCCGCGACTTTGCCCGGTATTCCTGAAGTCCGCTTTTCGTCAGTCGCCATTCGGTGGTCGCCGACTGTCGGATTTCAGTGCTGCCCTGAATTATCGTGAACGCCCGTAGTGCGTCGAGAAGTTGGGCATTCCCAAGCCCGATCCGTGCTGCTACGGTGACTCGAAATTATCGACCTGTTGAATTCCGTCACCCGGAATTCCGAATTCTGTGCTCCCGAGGAGGTGATCGATGATGTCCGCGACAGATCCGGAAAAGGCCTCGCTCCGAAAGCCGCTCGGTCTTCCTCTGCTCGTTCTGGCATCGGCGCAGCTGGTCATCTCGCTCGACTACAACATCGTGTATGTCGCCCTGCCCGACATCGGCGCCGGACTGGGGTTCTCCGACCACGACCTGCAGTGGGTGGTGAGCGCCTACGTCGTGGCCACCGGAGGTTTCCTGCTGCTGGGCGGCCGAGCGGCGGACCTGCTCGGACGACGCCGTATGTTCGTCCTGGCGGCGCTGCTGTACGCGGGGTCGTCCCTGGTGGGCGGACTGTCCCAGACGCCCGGCCTCCTGGTCGCCGTCAGGGCGGTCCAGGGCATCGGCGGGTCCCTGCTGTTCCCGGCGACGCTGTCCCTGATCACCACCTTGTACGACGAAGGGCCCGACAGGAACCGGGCGTTGGCGGTGTGGGGCGCTGCCGGGGCCGGCGGCCTCTGCTTCGGGTCCCTCCTCGGCGGGGTCCTGGTGGAGGCGTTCGGCTGGCCGTCGGTGTTCTTCGTCAACGTGCCGATCGCCGGAGTCCTCGCGGTGGCCGGGTGGCTGCTCTTCCCGGCGGACGGACCGTGGGACCGTACGCGGCACTTCGACGCGGCGGGCGCGCTGACCGCGACCGGTGGAACCACACTCCTGGTGTTCCTGCTGGTCCAGGCTCCCGCCGAGGGCTGGGGCACACCGGTGGCCCTCACCAGCGCGGGGCTGTCCGTCTGCCTGCTGACGCTCTTCGCCGTCGTGGAGCGCCGCTCCCGTGAACCACTCGTACCGGCACGGCTGTTCGCCCACCGGGGCCTGCTGGTGGCGATGGGGGTGACCGCGCTGTTCAGTGCCACGTTCAGTTCGGTGCCGTACTTCCTGACGCTGTACTTCCAGACCGTCCACGGCTACAGCGCTGTCGCGACCGGGCTCGCGTTCCTCGTGCCCGCCGTGGTGGTGGCCGCCGGTACGCAGGCCGGCGAACGGGCCGTGTCCGCGTTCGGCGTGCGCCGCATGCTGGTCGGCGGCATGGCGCTGGGCGCCGCCGGAGCCGGAGCCCTCGGTCTGGGCCTCACCTCGGACGGCTCGTATCCCGCACTGCTGCCGGGGATCGTGCTGCTGAGCCTCGGCCAGGGCGCCGTGTGGACGGGGATGTGGATCGCCGCGTCCGCCGGGGTGGCAGCCGGCGACCAGGGCATCGCCTCGGGACTGGCATCGACGACCCTGCAGGTGGGCGGCGCGGTGGGCCTCGCGCTACTCGTGGCGGTCGCCGGGGGAGTGGGGCAGAGCGCCACGGGGGCTGAGCTCCTCGACGGCATCCGTACCGCCGTCTTCGCGACGGCGGCGGGCATCGGTTGCGGGGCGATCGCGTTGGGCGTGTTCGGGGGTACGGCCTGGGGTGGCCGGGGTGGCCGGGGTGGCCGGGGTGGCCGGGGTGGCCGGGGTGGCCGGGGTGCGCGGGGCGGCCGGGTCGGCCGGAGTGCCCGGGTTGGGCGGGGTGGCCGGGCTGCCAAGACTTCCCGGACCAGCGGGCCTTAGGCCCTGCCTTCCCGACCGCCCTGCTCGACTTTCCCGTCTGCCCGTCTGCCCGTCTGCCCGTCTGCCCGTCTGCCCGTCTGCCCGTCTGTCCGTCTGCCTCGCCCGCTTACCGCTCGCCCCGCTTGCTTGCCTCGCTTGCCCGCTTGCCTATCCCGCCCGCCCTGCTTGCTTCGCCCCCGCTCCGCTTCCCCGCTCGTCTGTTTCGCCCGCTTGCCCGCCCCGCTCACCCCCCTCCCGACCGACCTCCCTGCTCGCCTGCCTTGCCCGCTCGCCTACTTCGCCCGCCTGCCCCGCTCGATGGCCTCGCCCCACTTGCCCGCTCGCCCGCCCCACTTGCCCGCCCGCTTGGTTGCCTCGCCCGCCCCGCCCCACTTGCCCGCTCACCTCGCCCGCTTGCCCTCCCGCCGCCCCGCTTGCCCCTCCCGCCTTCCCGACCGCCTCCCGTGCTCGCCCCCTTCCCTTCCTGACCTCCCTTCCCGACCTCCGTTCCCGTGTCCGGGCCCCCGGTCCGTCCTCCGTCATGCCAGGAGAACCCCCATGTCCACTACCGCCGCCGGTCTCCACGCCCCTCCCGCCGCCGTCCTGTGCGGGCTGGGCGGATGGGTGCCGTCCCGGGTGGTGACCAACGAGCAGCTCGCGCGTCGGCTCGACACCGACGACGCGTGGATCCGGTCCCGGACCGGGATCCGCCGGCGGCACGTCGTCGACCCCGGCCAGGCCACCTCGGACCTGGCCGTCGAGGCCGGCCGCCGTGCTCTCGCCGCCGCCGCGACGGACCGGGTGGACGCCGTCGTCGTCGCCACGGCGACCCCGGACCGTCCCTGCCCGGCCACCGCGCCCGCGGTTGCCGCACGGCTAGGGCTGACAGGGGCTGCGGCCTTCGATATCGGCGCCGTGTGCACGGGGTTCGTGTACGGGCTCGCCTCGGCCGCCGGACTGATCGCGGCCGGGGTGGCCCAACGGGTCCTGCTCATCGGGGCGGACACCTACTCCACGATCGTGGACCCGCTGGACCGGGCCAACGCGATCATCTTCGGCGACGGCGCCGGAGCCGTCGTCCTGCGTGCCGGGCACTCCGACGAACCCGGCGCCGTCGGCCACTTCGACCTCGGCAGCGACGGAGTCCACGAGGACCTGATCACGGTCGCCGCAGGTGGCTCCCGGCAGCGCTCCACGCCGGGCGAACCCAGCCGCGAGGAACGGCACTTCGCCATGCGCGGCAAGGAGGTCTACCGCCACGCGGTGACCCGTGTGGCCGAGTCCGCGCGGGCCACGCTGTCCCGGGCCGGATGGAAGATCGACGACGTCGACCACTTCGTACCGCACCAGGCCAATCTGCGGATCCTGCACTCGGTCGCCGACGACCTGGGCCTCCCACGGGAGCGGTGCGTGACCCATGTCGAGTCCGTCGGCAACACGGGCGCCGCGTCCATCCCGCTCGCCCTCGCCGACGCCGCCGCCCGGCAGACGGTCGGCCCCGGCGACCGGCTGCTGCTCACCGCCTTCGGCGGCGGCCTCACCTGGGGCTCCTGCCTCCTCACCTGGCCCTCACTCCCTCAACAGGAACGGACGACGTCACCATGACCACCACGTACGGCCAACTGGTCGAGATCCTCGCGAGACTCCACGACGCCCCCGCCGACCGGCTCCGCCCCGAGGCGACCCTCGGCGAACTGGACGTCGACTCCCTGACCACGGTCGAGATCAGCATCCGCATCGAGCGCGACCTCGGAGTGCGCGTCGGCGACGACGAACTCCGGCCCGACCTCACCCTCGGCGACCTCGCCGGACTCGTGGACACCCGCCGAGACACCCGCCGAACGACCGTCTGCCCCACGCCGTCCGACCCCCGGAAGGAAACAACACCCATGCAGATCAAGGAACAGCCCGGCAACGCGATCGGCGCGACGGTCGAGGGATTCGACCACACCACCGCCACGGACGCCGACGTAGCGGCCCTCAAGAACACCGTCTACACGAAGAAGATCGCCGTCCTGAAGGGCCAGCACCTCTCACCTCAGGAGTTCCTCGCACTCGGCAGGCTGCTCGGCCGCCCGGAGACGTACTACGAGCCGATGTACAAGCACCCGGAGGTCCCGGAGGTGTTCGTGTCCTCCAACGTGCCGGAGAACGGCAAGCAGATAGGTGTCCCCAAGACGGGCAAGTTCTGGCACGCCGACTACCAGTTCATGCCGGACCCCTTCGGGATCACCCTCATCCTCCCCCAGGTCGTTCCCGAGAAGAACCGCGGCACGTACTTCATCGACATGGGCCGGGCGTACGAGAAGCTGCCCGAGGAGCTCAAGAAGGAGATCGGCGGGACGTACTGCCGGCACTCCGTGCGCAAGTACTTCAAGATCCGGCCCCACGACGTCTACCGGCCCCTCTCCGAGATCATCGAGGAGGTCGAGCGGAAGACCCCCGCCGTCGTCCAGCCGACCACCTTCACCCACCCCATGACCGGCGAGACGGTCCTCTACATCAGCGAGGGCTTCACGGTCGGCATCGAGGACCGGGACGGCCGGCCGCTCGACGAGGAGCTGCTCAAGCGGCTGTTCGACGTCACCGGCCAGCTCGACGAGAGTTTCGAGCACGAGAACATCCATCTGCAGAGCTTCGAAAAGGGCGACCTGCTGGTCTGGGACAACCGCAGCCTCATCCACCGTGCCCGGCACACGACCACGCCCGAGCCGACCGTCTCCTACCGCGTCACCGTCCACGACGAACGCAAACTCCACGACGGGATCCGGGCGGCATGACGGACATGACGGACGAAGCCCTGCTGGCGCGAGTGCTCACGCCTTACAAGGCGCACTGCAGATACCTGCGTTCGGCCGTCGTGAACGAAAACGACGGTCGTGTTTCCGTCCGCTGCGAATTCGAGATTTCCGAGTCGTGCTACATCGACGACACCGGCCATCTGAATTCCGTCGAGGTGAACATCTGCTACAACCAGATGATGTATTTCCTGGTCGCCAAAACCGTGCAGGACGGTCTCGGCTCGGGATTCGCCGACTGGACGCTGGACGACTTCTTCAAGCACCAGCTCCCGGACATTCTCATCGCCCGGTTCACGTCGAACTTCCGGCGACCGGTCGACCCCCGTGCGTTCTCCGGGGAGATGGAGTTCCGGTCCGTCAGCCGCCGTACCCCGCCCGACGGCAGTCCGTTCCTGTACGCCGACACCGCCTTCCGTTACTGGGACACCGCCTCCGGCCGCTGCGACGGCGAGGCGACCCTTGCATTCGTCAACATCCTCTGACCATCGAAGGGTTCGCCCATGAAGACCCTCGCCCAGACCACCCGCCACCATGCCGAGCGCCAACCCGACCTCCCTGCCGTCCTCTGCGAGGGCCGCACCCTGACGTACGGGCAACTGCACCGCGAGAGCAACCGCGTTGCCCACGCACTCCGGGCCGCCGGACTCGTACCGGGCGACCGGGTCGCCTACCTCGGCAAGGAGTCCGAGCACTACTACGAGATCCTCTTCGGCTGTGCCAAGAGCGGCACCGTGCTCGTCCCCGTCAACTGGCGGCTCACCGCGCCCGAGGTCGGCCACATCCTCCAGGACTCCGGCACCCGACTCCTGTTCCTGGAGGACGAGTTCGGGCCGATCGTCGACAAGATGCCTACCGCGCCCCCGGAGACGGTCGTGCCTCTCGGGTCGATACGGGAGTGGCGTGCCCAACACGCCGACGGGGAAACGGAGTTCGACCCGACCCAGGACACCCCCGTCGCCCAGCTCTACACCAGCGGCACCACCGGACTGCCCAAGGGCGTGGTCCTGGCCCACCGCAGCTTCTTCGCGATCCGGGACGCCCTGGCGAGCGAGGGGCTCGACTGGATCGACTGGCGGGCCGGTGACATCGCGCTGATCGGTATCCCCGGATTCCACATTGGCGGCCTGTGGTGGGCCACCCAGAACCTCAACGCCGGAACCACCGTCGTCGCTATGCGCGCCTTCGCCGCCCGTCAGGCCGTCGACCTCATCCGCGACCTCGGCATCACCACCGCCTGCGTGGTCCCCGCCATGCTCCGCATGATGCTGACCGAACCCGGCGTCGGCGCCAAGGACTTCACCACGCTCCGCAAGACGGTCTACGGCGGCTCCCCGATCTCCGAGGCCCTGCTGGAGGAGAGCCTCGCCGTCCTGGACTGCGAGTTCGCCCAGATCTACGGCCTCACCGAGACCGGCAACACCGCCGTCTGTCTGCCGCCCGCCGCCCATGTCCCCGGCGGCCCCCTCATGCAGGCGGCCGGGCACCCCTATCCGGGCGTACGCAGCAAGGTGATCGACGGCGAGGGTCGCGAACTCCCGCCGGGCGCCGTCGGGGAGGTCTGCCTGGCCACGCCCGCCCGCATGGTCGAGTACTGGGGGCTGCCCGACAAGACCGCCGAGACCCTCGTCGACGGCTGGATCCACACCGGGGACGCCGGCTACATCGACGAGGACGGGTACGTCTTCATCCGCGACCGCATCAAGGACGCCGTCCTCGTCGCCGGTGAGAACGTCTACCCGGCCGAGATCGAGAACGTCCTGGAAGGCCACCCAGGCGTCGCCGAGGCCGTCGTCGTCGGCGCCCCCGACGAACGCTGGGGCGAGTACGTGCACGCCTTCGTCGTCCCCGTACCCGGGCAGCGGCCCAGCCCCCGGGACCTGCACACCTTCCTCGTCCCGCAGCTCGCGAGCTTCAAGTTGCCCGCCCGCTACGAGTTCATCGACAGCGTCCCGCGCAACCCCAGCGGCAAGATCCTCCGCCGCGAACTGCGCGACCGCTTCTGGGACGACTCCACGCGCAAGGTCAATTGACCCTCGAACTGCCCCTCAAACAGGCCCGATTGAGAGAACCAGATGCCTGCTCCCCTCACGCTGGACGGCTTCCGCGCGGACCTGGCGGAGTACTTGTATCAGCTGCCCGACGAGGTCGACCTCGACGAGAACCCCCTCTACGCGGGCATCGACTCCCTGCGCATCGTCACCCTCATCGAACGCTGGCGGGAGACCGGCGTGGAGGTGACCTTCGTCGAACTCGCCGAGTGCACGTCGTTCGCCCAGTGGTGGCAGCTGCTCGACGCACGCCAAGCACACCAATCACGTCGAGGGGGAACCACGTGACGGCGCGTCAACCGCTACTGGCCGCCCAGGAAGGCATCTGGGCCGGCCAGCAGTTCGACGTGGACAGTCCCGCGTACAACACGGCCGAGTACGCGCACATCCACGGCCCGGTGGACACGGCCGTCTTCGATGCCGCCCTGCAGCACGTGGTCGCGGAGACGGAGGCCTTGAACGTCGCCTACGTCGTCGACGACACGGGCCGGCCGTGGGAGACGGCAGCCCCGGCGGACGACTGGGTACTGCACACGGCCGACCTCACCGCCGAGCCCGACCCGCACGCGGTGGCCCTGGCCTGGATGGACCAGGACATGGTCCGTCCCGTCGACCTCGCACGTGGCCCCGTCTTCGGCCACGCCCTGCTGCGGATCGCACCGCAGGAATACCTCTGGTACCACCGCGTGCACCACATCGCCCTCGACGGCTACGGCCTGTCGCTGGTCGCCCGCCGCGTCGCCGATGTCTACACGGCCCTGATGGCGGGCGATCCGGTGGGCGACAGCGGCTTCGGCACCCTCGCATCGGTACGGGACGAGGAACATGCCTACCGGGAGTCGCCCCGCTTCGCCAAGGACCGCGCCCACTGGACGGAACGGTTCGCGGACCGTCCGCCCGTGGCGACATCCGTCGGCCGTACGGCGCTGCCCGCACGCACGTTCCACCGGCGGGTGGCCGACCTCGACCCGGCGCGGACGCAGACCATGCGCACGGTCGCCCGAGACCTCGGGGTGACGTGGTCGGAGGTGCTGCTGGCGGTGACCGTGGCCCAACTGCACCACGCGACCGGCGCACCGGAGATCGTCCTCAGCCTGCCGACGATGGGGCGCCTGGGCTCCGTATCGCTGCGCGTCCCCTGCACGGTCCGCAACATCCTGCCCCTGCGCGTCACGGTCACCGGCGCGGACAGTCTGCGCGACCTCGCGACCCGGATCTCCCGTGAACTGCGCGCAGGCCTGCCGCACCAGCGTTACCGCTACGAGCAGCTGCGGCGCGACCTCCGACTCGTCGGCGGACAGCGCCGGTTGTCGGGTCCCGGCGTCAACATCATGCCCTTCGCGTACGACCTGCGCTTCGCCGGACACCGCAGCACCGTCCACAACGTCTCGGCGGGCCCCGTCGACGACCTGTCCGTCAACGTGTACGACCGTTCCGAGGGCGCGGGCCTGCGCATCGCCGTGGATGCCAACCCCGACCTCTACGAGGAGTCGGACGTCGCCGGGTTGCGGGACGACCTGCTCACCCTCCTAGGCCAGGCCCTCGCCGAACCCGACCGGCCCCTCGGCGACTTGCGCCCCGACGAGCCCGTACCGCCCACCGCAGTCCTGGACGGAGGCCCGCTGCCCGCCCCGGCCCGCCCGGTCCTCGCCCTGATCGCCGACCACGCAGCCCGACGCGGCGGTTCCGTCGCCGTCGAACACGACGGACGCCACATCACGTACGCCCAGCTCTTCGGCTCGGCTCGTGCACTCGCCGGACGACTGGCCGCCCGCCGGATCGGCCCCGGCGAACTGGTGGCCGTCGCCCTACCCCGGGGCATCGACGCGATCACCGCCATCCTGGGCGTACTCCTGTCCGGCGCCGCCTACTGCCCACTCGACCCGACGGCACCCCCGGCACGGAGGACAGAGCTGCTGGCCGACGCCGGTCCCGCCCTCGTCCTGACGACCGACGCGCACGCCGGCGGCTTCGGGGACCTTCCGGTGCTGACCCCCGACGAGCCGTACACCACCCCAGCCCCACCGACCGCACCCATGCCGGACGACCTCGCCTATGTCATCCACACTTCGGGCTCCACCGGACGCCCCAAGGGTGTCGAGATCAGCCATCGTGCCCTCGCGCACTTCGTCGCCGGTGCCGCACACCGCTACGGCCCCCAACACGAGGACCGCGTCCTGCAGTTCGCCGCCCCGCACTTCGACACCAGCGTCGAGGAAATCTTCCTCACCCTCTGCGCGGGCGCCACCCTCGTCGTCCGCCCCGACGACATGACCGAGTCGGTCCCCGGCTTCCTGGACGCCTGCGCACGCCTCCGGATCAGCTATCTCGACCTGCCCACCGCCTACTGGCACGAACTGGCGTACGCCGTCTCGACCGGCGCGGCCAGCCTGCCTGCCGGAGTGCACACCGTCGTCATCGGTGGCGAAGTGGCCCTCCCCGAACGGGTGAACCGCTGGCGCGAGTCCGTCGGTACGTCGGTGCGGCTGCTGAACACGTACGGCCCGACCGAGGCCACCGTGGTCGCCACCGTCGCCGACCTCCACGATCCGGCCCTCGCCCCGGGAGACGTCCCCATCGGGCTCCCGCTGCCCGGCACCCGCGCCGCCGTCGTCGACGGTGAACTCCACCTCCTGGGCGACAACTTGGCCCTCGGCTACCGCTACCGGGGAGCGCACGCACCCGACGCCGCCCGCTTCGCTCCCCTCGACGCGCTGCCCGGAGCACCCCGCGCCTACCGCACCGGCGACCTGGTCCGGATCGGCGACGACGGGCAACTGCGCCACCTGGGACGCTCGGACACAGAGTTCAAGATCAGCGGACACCGCGTCCATCCCGCCGAGATCGAGAGCGCCCTCCTGACCCACCCGGGAGTCCGCGATGCCGCTGTCGTCGGACAGGTGCTCGCCGGCGGGACGCGCCGCCTGGTCGCCCACGTCGTGCCGGTCGGGCCCGCCCCGGAACTCGCCCTGCTCCGGGCCCACTTGAGGGCCACCCTGCCCGCAGCGATGATCCCCTCGGCCTTCGAGTTCCTGGCCCGACTGCCCTTGACCGGCTCAGGAAAGATCGACAGGAACGCGCTCGCCAGGACGGCGATGGTCCCTGAACCCCGTACACAGAAGGCCCCGAACGGCAGCTCGCTGGAGCGCGTCATCGCCGCCGTCTGGCAGCGGGTCCTGGGCGTGGCCGCCGTCTCCGCGCACGACGACGTGTTCGACCTGGGCGCCCAGTCGCTCCAGGCCATCCAGGTCGCCAACCGACTCGGTGTCGAACTGCGCCGAGAGGTGAAGGTCGCCTGGCTCTTCCAGCACCCGACCCCCGCCGAACTGGCCGCCTTCCTCCAACAACGGGCGCCCGCACGGCCGGAGGCCCGCGCCTTCCCGGCGACCCTCCTCGCCGACACCGTCCTCGACGCGGACATCCGCCCCGGCGACGTCAACCCCCGAGCGGACAGTGCACCGCACAGAATCCTGCTGACCGGCGCCACCGGCTTCGTCGGCGTACACCTCCTGGCCGAACTCCTCGCGAGCACCACGGCGGAGATCGTCTGTCTCGTCCGCGCCCCGAGCCCCGCCGAGGCCACCGCACGCCTCCAACAGGCCCTGAAAACCCACCGACTCGACCTCCCGGACACGGCACGCGCCCGCATCACCACCATCCCCGCCGACCTCGCCCGCCCCCAACTCGGGCTGGCCGACGGGACGTTCGCCGACCTCGCCCGCACCTGCACGGCGATCCTCCACAACGCGGCGACCGTCAGCATCATGCGCGAGTACGCCACCCTCCGCGCCGCCAACACCGAGTCCACCCGGGACCTGCTGCGCCTGGCGGCCGTACGCTCCATCCCCCTCCACTTCGTGTCGACCCTGTCCGTCGCCCCGCCCCTCGGCCTCGCCCCCGAGGTACCGGAGGGCTTCCTCCCGCCCCACCTCGGACTGCGCTACGGCTACCAGCAGTCCAAGTGGGCCGCCGAGCGCCTGCTCGAACAGGCCGCCGAGCGGGGGCTGCCGGTCACCGTGCACCGGCTCGGCCGGATCGTCGGCCCGCACACCACCGGATACGTCAATGAGCGGGACTTCCTGTGGAGCGTCCTGCGCGCCGGAGTCCCCGCAGGCGTCGTCCCCGAACTGTTCGAGAAGGAGACCTGGACGCCGGTCGATCACGTCGCCAAGGCCCTCGTACACCTCAGCCTGGGGCAGCAGCCGCCCATCGCGACGGTCTTCAACCACGCCGCGACCGCGCCCGTACGACTGAGAGACATCTACGACTGGGTGGGGGAGTACGGCTATCGGCTGCGTCGCCTGCCCTTGGCCCAGTGGCGGGCCGAGCTTCCACGGGCGGCTTCCGGCGTCGCGGCGACCACGCTCGCCTTCCTCGACTCCTGGGACACGGGCCCCGACGACACCGCCGGGCCCGATCTGCGCCTGGGACACATCCGCACCGACAACGTCGTGAACGGCCTGCGTGGCAGCGGCATCACGTGTCCGCCCGTCGACCGGGACCTCGTCTTCCGCTACCTCGACCACTGCGTCGCCACCGGAACGCTCCCCGCACCGGCTGGACAACAGGCTCATCTCCCCATCCCCGCAAAGTAGTTGGGCACATCCGGGAACTCACGGACACCACCCCCCGACTACTGCAACGGAACCCGTCGCGTCACGAACACCCCGCAACAAGGAGCCCGCAATGCCGAAGAAACGGCCGGTCGCCCTCGCCCTGGCCGGCGCTCTCTGTCTGGTCACCACGGCGTGCGCCGACTCGACGGAGAAGACCGCCGCGACGAGCGGCAAGGCGTCCGCGCAGGCGGGTACCTCCGGCTACCCGGTGACCCTCGAGAACTGCGGAACGTCCGAGAAGTTCACCGGGGCGCCCAGCCGGGTCGTCGTCATGAACGGCGCCTCGGTCGCCGAGGTCTCCACCCTGCTCGCCCTCGGCGTCGGTGACAGGATCGTCGCCAACCAGCAGACCTACGGCATGTCCGAGGTCGCGGGCCGAGCCGCAGCCATCAAGGCCCTGCCCACCGGTGACGTCAAACTCAACGACGCCTACGACATCCCGCGTGAGGCGATGATCGGGCTGCGCCCCGACCTGGTGCTCTCCACGACGTCGTACGGCTTCGACGAGAAGAACGGCTTCGCCACCCGTGAGCAGCTCACGGAGGTGGGCGCCAACTCCTATGTCTCGCCGCAGGGTTGCGACCAGGACACCTCCAAGATGACCATCGCCGACAGCTACACGCTGCTGCGGGACATGGGGAAGATCTTCGGCAAGAGCGCTGAGGCCGAGAAGCTCATCGCCGCGTCGGAGCAGAGCATCGCCGCCGTCGCCGCCAAGGTGAAGGGCGAGAAGGCGCCGAAGGTCATGGTCCTGTTCTCCAACATGGCCATGGGCGGCAACGACTTCAGCTCGGTCGTCGCCAAGGGCATCTACAACGACATCCTCGCCAAGGCCGGTGGCAGCAACGCCTTCGAGAACGCCTCGAAGACCTCCTTCGCCGACCTGAGCAAGGAGAAGGTGGCCGCCACCGACGTCGACGCGCTCGTCGTCATCGGCTACAACGACCCGAACCCGGCGGCCTACGCCAGGAAACTGCTGAAGGAGTTCCCCCAGTGGCCGGCCGCGAAGAACAACACGTACGTGGCGCTGTCGGACTCGATGTACCTCGGCCCGAGCAACGACCTGGCCGTGGAGAAGATCGCCAAGGCACTGCACCCCGACAAGTTCTGAGCGGTCCGCGCCTGCCGCTCGCGGTCACCGGGCTGCTCCTGGTTCTCGTCGCCGTCATGGTGGTGGCGGTGAGCATCGGCGCGGTGAACATTCCGGTGGGGGACGTGTGGGGGATCCTCCTGCACCACCTCACCGGCGGGGAATCTGTCGACGATCCGGCGCTGGACCAGATCGTGTGGACCTTCCGCGCCCCCCGAGTCCTCCTGGCCGCCCTGGTCGGCGCGGGCCTCGCCGTGGTGGGCGCGGTACTCCAGACCCTGGTCTCCAATCCGCTCGCCGACCCGGTCGTCCTGGGCTTCTCGTACGGCGCATCCCTGGGCGCCGTACTGGTCATCACCCTCGGCGGCGCGGCGCTCGGCGGACTCGGCGGCCTCGGAGTGTCGGGCGCGGCGTTCGTCGGCGCGCTGGCGGCCGGTGTCCTGGTGTTCGCCCTGGGACAGCGGCGGGGCCGACTGGCCCCCACGCGGCTGGTCCTGGCCGGAGTCGCCGTCGGCTACGTCCTCCTCTCGATGACCAGCTTCGTCCAGCTGCTGGCGACGCCCACCGAACTGCGGACCGTGATGTTCTGGATGCTCGGCAGCGTCGCCGGCGCCCAGTGGGACCAACTGCCCATCGTCGCCGTGGTGGTCCTGACAGGCACCGTCGTGCTGACCCTGTTCGGACGGCGGCTCAACGCCCTGCTGGCCGGCGACGAGTCGGCGACCGCGCTCGGTGTGGACGTCGACCGGCTGCGCGCGATCCTGTTGGTCGTCAGCGCGCTGCTCACCGGAACCGTCATCGCCGTCGCGGGCGGTGTCGGCTTCGTCGGCCTGATGATCCCCCACCTGGTCCGCCTCACCACCGGCGCCGACCACCGCAGACTGCTGCCCCTGACCGCACTCCTGGGCGCGATCTACCTGGTCCTCGTCGACCTGCTCTCCCGCACCCTCACCCGCCCCAACGAACTGCCGCTGGGCATCCTCACCGCCCTGCTCGGCGCCCCCTTCTTCCTGTGGCTGCTGCGCCGCGACAAGGGTCTGGACTCCGTATGAAACAGACACCCATATGAAACTGACCGTCGACCAGCTCCACATCACCCTCGACCGCCGGCCGATCCTCCGTGAGGTGAACCTGGAGGCCGCCAAAGGGGACATCGTCGGGCTCGTGGGCCCCAACGGCAGCGGCAAGTCCACCCTGCTCCGCACTGTCTACCGCTCGCTGCGTCCGGCCGACGGCGCGGTCAGGGTGGGCGGCGACGACGTGTGGGAGCTGTCCGCCCGCACCGCCGCCCGCCGTACGGCCGCCGTCCTCCAGGACTCCGGTACCACGGCCGGCCTGACGGTCACCGAGATCGTCGCCCTCGGCCGTACGCCCCACCACGGCCTCATGGGCCGGGACGGCGCCGAGGACCGCGAGGCCGTGGCCGAGGCGGTCGCCCGCTGCGGCGTCACCCCGTTCGCGCACCGCGACTACAGGACCCTCTCCGGCGGCGAACGCCAACGCGTCCTGCTTGCCCGGGCGTTGGCCCAACGCCCTCAGCTGCTGGTCCTGGACGAACTCACCAACCACCTCGATATCCGGGCCCGGTTCGAACTCCTGGACCTGATCCGCTCCACCGGGATCACCACCCTGGCCGTCCTGCACGACCTCGACCTCGCCGCCCGGCTCTGCGACCACCTCGTCGTCCTGCACGAAGGTGAAGTGGTCGCGGCAGGACCCGTACTGGAGGTCCTGACCCCGGACCTCCTCCGGGGCGTCTTCGGCGTACGGGGCGACACGGAGCAGCATCCCGATGGCGTCGTCCGCATCACCTACGCGGCCCAGCCACTCGCCCTGGACCGGGAGGCCGAGCCGGCCGACCGCTGACGCGGGCCGGCGCCTCAGCCGGTGTGCACGCGCGGTCGGCGGGCCCGGTCCGGTTCCGCCTCGCGCAGGACCTCGCGGGTGACGGGGGCGACCTCGCCCTGGCCGAAGAGGAAGAAGCGGAGGAAGTTGGCGAACGGGTTTCCCTCGGTCCACTCGAAGTACATGTGCGGCGTGCAGCCGGTCGTGTCGCGGACGTGCAGGAGCAGTGCGGCCAGGGCGTTGGGGATGGAGGCGGACTCCAGGGTCAGGACGCGGTAGCGGTTGTGGAGCACTTCGCCGCGTACGGTCAGACCCGCCTCGAACTCGGAGGGGTCGGTGACCGTGACCTCGACGAAGACGAAGTCCTCCTGGTCCGGCATGTCGTTGTCCTGCCGGATCTGCTCGATCTTGTCGCGGTACTCGGCCTTGTCGCGCTGGTCGGGCTCGTTCGCGATGAAGCGGATCTTGCGGCTGGCCATGTCCCGGATGAAACGTTCCGCCATGTCGTCCAGTTCGACATGTGTCACGCGCAGCTCGAAGGCGCGGGCCAGCCGGGAGAGCAGGGAGACCAGGATGATGCCCGCGATGAAGCAGGCGCCGATCTTCACACCGTCGGGGCGTTCGATGACGTTCACGACGGTGACGTAGAGGAAGACGGCCGAGATGACGGCGAAGCCGATGGTCCAGTTGCGCTGGCCGGCCTTGCGGGCGGCGATGGTCACGGCGATCGCCGCCGAGCTGATGAGCACCAGCACGCCGGTGGCGTACGCGCCGCCCTGGGCGTCGACGTCCGCGTCGAAGATCCAGGTGACGAGGAAGCCGATGAGGGTGAAGACGATGACCATCGGGCGCACGGCGCGGGCCCAGTGCGGGGCCATGCCGTAGCGGGGGAGGTAGCGCGGCATCAGGTTGAGGAGGCCGGCCATCGCCGAGGCGCCCGCGAACCAGAGGATGGCGATCGTCGACACGTCGTAGACCGTGCCGAAGGCGCTGCCCAGGTACTCGTGCGCGAGGAAGGCGAGCGCACGGCCGTTGGCCTGGCCGCCCGACTCGAACTCCTTCTCCGGGATCAGCAGGGTGGTGATGAAGCTGGTGGCGATCAGGAAGACGCTCATGATGACCGCGGCGGCCGTCAGCAGCTTCTTGGTGTCCCGGATACGGCCCTTGGGGCTCTCCTCCGTGTCGCTGTCGTCGCCCCTGACGTGCGGCATCACCGCGACACCGGTCTCGAAGCCCGACAGACCGAGCGCGAGCTTCGGGAAGACGATCAGCGCCACGCCGACCATCACGAAGACGTTGCCGTGCTCGGCGGTCAGGGCGGTGGACCAGTCGGTGATCACATGGCCCTCGGTGACGACGTGCCACAGGCCGACGGCGATCACCACGACGTTCAGCCCGAGGTAGACGGCGACCAGGGCCACCGCGACGCCGATGGCCTCCAGAAAGCCCTTGAGGAAGACCGCGCCGAGCAGCGCGACCAGGACCATGGTGATCAGCACCTGCTTGTCGTGCAGCGCACTGGTCAGATGCGGGTTCTCGACCAGGTGGGTCGAGGCGTCGGCGGCCGACAGTGTGATGGTGATCAGGAAGTCCGTGGCGGCGAAGCCCAGCAGCGTCAGGACGAACAGCTTGCCCTGCCAGAAGGAGAGCAGCCGCTCCAGCATCGCGATCGAGCCCTCGCCGTGCGGACTCTCCTCGGCCACGCGCCGGTAGACGGGCAGAGCGCCGGCCAGAGTGACGATCACCAGCACGATGGTGGCGATCGGCGACAGCAGCCCGGCCGCGAGGGCCGCGATGCCCGGCTGGTAGCCGAGAGTGGAGAAGTAGTCGACACCGGTGAGGCACATGACCCGGTACCAGGGCTGGCCCTTGTGGACGGGGGCCGGCTGGGCGTGCGGTCCGGTGTGGCCGGCCGGCTTGCCCATGTCGGACAGGCCTTCCAGCATCCATGCACGTAGACGCCGCTGTGGTCGTTCGGTGATGGCCATCGGCGTGCTCCTGGTGCGTGGTTCGGCGCGGGGTTCGGGCCATCACGCGGACGGCCGCACCAGCGTAAGCAGAGAGTGACGTCTTGGCCCACGGGAGAGCGCTCCGAGGGCGTCAAGACTCCGTTAAGAATGGCCAGGTATGTCCCAGCCGGTGGCGCGACTGGTCGGAGACAGCCTTGCCTCTATCCGCTAACATAGAATAATTAGGTAGATGAATGGGCTGATGCTGGCGAGGAGTGGCCGTGGACTTCGGGCTGACCGACGAGCAGGACCTGTTGCGCGCGACGGCACGGCAGTTCGTCGCCGACGTGTGCCCGGCCGAGAAGGCCAAGCAGTGGGACGAGGAGAGCGCCGTACCGCCCGAGCTGTTTCGTGGGATGGCCGAACTCGGTTGGTTCTCGCTGCCGTTCAGCGAGGAGGAGGGCGGCGACGGGGGCGGACCGCTCGAACTCGTCCTCATCGCCGAGGAGCTGGGACGGGCCAGTTTCGATGTCGCCATGTGCTACATCGGGGTGCTCATCCCCGGGCTCACGGTGTTCCGCTGGGGCAACGAGGCACAGCGCGACTTCATCCGGGCCGAAGTGATGACGGGGCGCCATCGGCTCGCCGTCGGACTCAGCGAGCCGGACAGCGGGTCCGACGCCGCCGCGCTGCGTACCACCGCCGAGGACCACGGGGACCACTTTCTCGTCCGGGGGCAGAAGGCGTGGTGCACGGGCGGCGGACTGCCCGACACGACCATCGCCACCTATGTGCGCACGGGGCCGCGCGAGCCCAAGCACGGCGGTATCAGCCTGCTGCTCGTCGATCCGTCGACGGAGGGTGTCGAGGTGCGCCGGACGCCGACGCTGGCCCGGCACATCCTGGGCACCAACGAGGTGTTCTTCAACGACGCCCTGGTGGCCAAGGAGAACCTCGTGGGTCCGCGCGACGAGGGCTGGAAGGTGATGCTCACCAATATCGAACTGGAGAAGGTGATCATCAGCGGCGGCTATCTGGGGGCCGCCCAGGCCACGCTCGACGAGATGCTCGAATACTCCCGAACCCGGCACGCCTTCGGCCGTCCGATCGGCAACTTCCAGGCGCTCGCCCACGCCATGGCCGATCTGCAGACCGAGATCGACTCCGCCCGGCTCCTCGCCTACCGCGCCGCCTGGCTGCTGGCCCAGGGCAAGCCCTGCACGCGCGAAGGGTCGATGGCGAAACTCAAGGGTTCGGAGACGTACGTGGCCGCCGCCCGGCTCGGGATGCAGGTCTGCGCGGGGCACGGCTTTTCGACGGAGAGCGTGATGAGCTTCCGCTACCGGGAGTCGATCGTCGCCACCATCTCCGGGGGCACCAGCCAGATCCAGCGCAACGGGATCGCCCGGAGCATGGGGCTGCGCTCCTACTGACCCGCGGTGTCGCTTGTGGAGTCCTCCGCCTGTCCGGCCAGCCACTTCGCGTGCCGCGCGTAGTGGCTCTGGTCGCGGGTCACCCAGATCCCGGAGGCCCGGGCCAGTACGGCCCCGCCCGGCGCGAGCGTCAGCTCACCCGTGATGTACCAGCGCGACCCCTCACGCCGGTCGGCCCACACCCGCAGCTCCAGCGGCCGTTCCACCGGCACCGGCTTCACGAACTTCACCGTCAGCTCGGCCGTCACGCTCATCACTCCGTGCAGCAGCGGGAGGTGGCCGAGACAGTCGTCCAGGACGGCCGCCGTCCAGCCGCCGTGCGCGACATCGGGCCCGCCCTCGTGGGAGCGCGGGCAGCTCAGCTCGAACCACGCCACGCCGTCCTCGTCGAGCCGCTCGCGTTCCACTCCGAGCCGGCAGGCCCCGAGGGCACGGCACCCACCGCAGAGGGTCACGCCCTCGGCGGTCCGGGGCGGCTCCGGCATGCCCGTCCCCGCCCAGTGCCCGTTCGGTGCCGTCACTCCGGTCCCGCCGGATCCCGTCGTCGACATGATGTGCTCCTCGGTGCCTGTCTGTCCGTCCATCTGTCTGTCCGTCACGCGTCGGCGAGCAGCGGGCGCAACTTCCCCGCGATCAGCTGCACTTGGCGGGCGACCATCTCCTCCGGCATCCCGGCCAGGGAGGCCCACAGGAACACACCCTCGACGGGCAGCCCTGCCACATACTCCTTGATGGCGTCCGCGACGGTCTGCGGGGTGCCGTACAGGAACTGGCCGACGCCGGTCGCGCTCAGCCCCGTCTCCCGCCATCGCTCGGGGTCGATCGGCCGGGGTGCGGGCTGGTCGGTGCCCTCCACCATGTACCGGCGGTAGCTGTCCCACTGGTACGCCAGGTGCTTGCGGACCACCGGCCAGTCGCCGTCGGGGTCCTCGGTGACGAACGTCGTGAACGAGCCCTGCATCCGGCCCGCCGACACGTCGTACCCGCTCTCGGCGAGCCCTTCCCGGTAAGGCGTCAGCAGCGCGGGGTTGAGCGACAGCAGGCCCGTGCCCAGCCGGCCGGCCCGTCGGGCGCCCTGCGGGCCCTGGTAGCCGAGCCAGATCGGCAGCGGATCCTGGACCGGGCCGGGGGTGACCAGGGACTCGGCCCACAGGCCGCGGATCTCCCGTACCCGCTGGTCGGTCGTCGTGTAGCGCCTGGTGAGGTCGCCGCCGTACAGCCGGTACTCGGGCACCCGGTAGCCGGTGCCGAGGCCGAGATCCAGACGGCCGTCGCTGATGATGTCCACGATCGCGGCCTGTTCGGCGATCTCCGGGGCCGCGTGCAGCGGTGCGGGGATGACGGCGGTGCCCAGACGCACCCGGTGCGTGCGGGCCGCCGCCGCGGCCGCCATGGTGAGCGGCTGGGGGAGATAGCCGTCCTCGAAGCCGTGGTGCTCGGAGAACCAGACCGAGTCGAGGCCGAGGCGGTCCGCCTCCTCGCACATCTCCAGGGCGAACCCGTACACCCGGGACCAACTCTGTTGCCAGGGCGGGGGATTGCGCAGGTCGAAGTAGATGCCGACTCTCATGAGCGGCCACCTCCCTTGGTGTTGTCGTCGGCCAGGCGGACCGTCGCGCGGGCGACGCTCACGCCGTCCCCGGGCGGCAGCAGCCGTACCGGGCGCAGTTCCAGTGCCTCGATCTCGGGGAGGTCCTCGACCATCGCCGAGATCCGCAGGACGGTTTCCTCCAGCGCCGCCAGATCCACCCCCGGGCCGCCCGCCCGGCCGTCCAGCAGCGGAGCCGCCCGCAGCGAGCGGACCATCTCCCGCGCGTCGCGGTCGCTGAGCGGGGTGACGCGGTGCGCGACATCCGCCATCAGGTCGGCGTAGTCCCCGGTGAGCCCGAAGGCGACCACCGGACCGAAGACCGGATCGGCACGGACGGAGAGGAACGCGTCCGGGCCGGGTCGCGGATCTGGGTGTGGCTCGGTCTCGCGTACGGCGATTCCGTACGCGTCCAGGAGTTCGGCGGCGACCGCCGGAGGGAGCGGGCCGGGAGTGCAGGCAGCGATCAGCGAGCGGGCGCGCTCGGTGTCGACGCCCGCGAGGTCCGGGATGACGCCCGCAGGGGTGCTGCGCCAGGCCTGGTACGCCGCCGCGTGTCCGAGGGAGACGGCCGCCGCCTCGGGGAACGTGTACGTCGGCACCACCAGGTCGCCCCGGTGCAGGAGGTCGGCGACGCCCGCGTCGCCCAGGAAGCTGGCCACCACCGGTTTGTCGGGGCGGGCCGAGGCCGCGTCGAGAATCGCCGACGCCACCTCGTCGGGCTTGTCGGCCAGCGGCGGCATGAACAGGACGACGGCCGCGTCGATGCCGTCGTCGGCCAGGACGGCGTCCAGGGCCTGCCGGTAGTGCGCGGCGGTGGCCGTCGGGGTCAGGTCGACCGGGTTGGCCACGTCCGCGCCGGGCGCCAGGGCCGAACGGAGCGTCGCTCGCGTGCGCTCAGCGAGCGCGGGTACGCGCAGACCGCTCGCCGCGCACGCCCCGACCGTCAGCGCCGCCGGTCCGCCCGCGTTGGTGACGACGGCGACCCGGTCGCCGGGCGGCGGAGGCTGATGGGCGAGCAGCAGGGCGACGTCGAACAACTCCTGGAGACCCCGGGTACGGATCACCCCGGACTGGGCGAACAGCGAACTCACCGCCGAGTCCGCGTGGCCCGGATGCACCGCGACGATCGGCTTGCGCGGGGCGATCCGGCGGGCGACGCGGGCGAACCGGCGCGGATTGCCGAAGGTCTCGACGTGCAGCAGGATCACCGAGGTCCCCGGGTCCTCCTCCCACCACTGGAGCAGGTCGTTGGTGGACACGTCCACGGCGTGCCCCACCGACACGAACCCGGAGAATCCGAGCCGCAGCCGCTTGGCGAAGTCGAGCACCGCGAGCCCCAACGGCCCGGACTGACTGGACATCGCCACCCGGCCGGGCATCGGCAGAGCGGGCGAGAAGGTCGCGGCCAGCCGCGCGGCGGGCGTTGTGTTGACCACGCCCATGCAGTTGGGGCCCACCAGCCGCATCCCGGAGGCCCGGGCGAAGCGGGCCAGCTCCAGTTCGGTCGCCCGCCCCTCGGCCCCGGTCTCCCCGAAGCCGGTCGAGACGACGACCACCGCCCTGACACCGGCGTCCGCGCACTCCCGTACGACATCGGGGACCGCCCCCGCCCGTACGGCCACCAGCGCCAGGTCCGGCGGCTCGGGAAGGTCCCGGACGCTCGCGTACGCCCGTACCCCGGCGATCCGTTCCGCCCGCGGGTTCACCGGGAACACGCCGCCGCCGAAGCCGCCCCGCAGCAGGTTGGCGACGATCTCGTGGCCGATCGTCAGCGGATCGCGGTTGGCGCCGATCACGGCGACCGACCCCGGCTCAAGCAAGGGCCTGAGCGACCGTCGTACGGCCGTGTGCTCGCGGCGCTCGGCGCGGGCCACGGCCAGGGCCTGCGGGTCGATGGCGATCTCGAAGTGGATGATCTGACCGGGCGGCCCGGCCTCGATCCGGTAGCCGGAGCCGAGGAAGACGTTGATCATCCGAGTGTTGTCGGCGAGGACGTCGGCCTCCAGCACCCGGATGCCCCGGGCACGGGCGGCGGCGGCGATGTGCTCCAGGAGCAGCCGGCCGAACCCCTCGCTCTGGTGGTCGTCCCGGATGGTGAACGTGACCTCGGCGTGCTCCGGTTCCTCCGGGTCGCGGACGTAGCGCACCAGGCCGGCGATCTCGTCACCGGCCAGGGCGACGAGGGCCAGCTCGTTGAGATAGTCCACGTGGGCGCCGCGCCGGATGACGTCGTCGCGGGCGCGGACCACCGGGCCGAGCGAGCGGTAGGCCAGGGTGGCCCGGGACAGCCCGCCGACGAACGCGACCAGCCGGTCGGCGTCCTCCGGCCGGATCGGCCGGACGAAGGTCGACCGCCCGGTCCTGACGAGCCCGGGCCGTTCAAGGTCCTCGGGGTAGGAGTCCCCGGCGTGCGGGTCTTCGGGGTACGGGGGAGTGGTCACCGGAGGGCCGCCGTCGGCGCCGTTCAGACGGCCGCCTCCTGGGGAGTCTGCTCCGGCAGCTTGAAGAGTTCGTTGAAGGTGCCGCGCGTGACACGGTCACGGGTCTCGTCGGACACACCGTCGAACAGCTCGCGGAGCGTGGACTGGGTGTGGCCGTAGGTGCCCTCCAGGTGGGGGTAGTCGTCGCCCCACATCACATTGCGGTAGCCGGTCGCCTCGACGATCTCCACCGAGCTGCGGTCGTGCTGGAAGGATGCGTACACCTGCTGCCGGACGATCTCGCTGGGCAGTCGGCTCAGCTTCGGCCGGACGAACATGCCGTGCTGGCGGTACGCCTCGTCCATCCGGTCGCCGATGACCGGCACCCAGCCGGCGCCGCCCTCGGCGATGAGGATCTTGAGGTCGGGATGGCGGTCCAGAGCGCCGCCCGCGACCATGTGGGACACCACGCGCATCCCCGGATAGGTCGTCTCCATGTAGTTGACGACCGCGCCGCCGGGTCCGCGGAAGACGACGTTCTGGGCACCTGTGCCGATGTGGAAGCCGAGCACCATCCCGGCCCGCTCGGCTGCCGTCCACAGTGGCTCCCAGCGGTCGAGCGCGTACTCCTCGCCCTCCCGAGTCGAGCACGGCAGGAAGATCGCCTTGAAGCCCAGTTCCGCCGCCCGCTCCAGCTCGGCGACCGCGTCGCCGACGTCGGCCGTCGAGACACAGGCGGTGGTGATGACCCGCTTGTTCTTGCTGAGGATCTCCTCGTGCGCCCAGTCGTTCCAGGCGCGGACGGTCTCCCGGGCGAGTTCGCGGTCGGTGATCGACACGAGCCAGAACCCCATGGAGGGGAAGGCCAGTTGGGACCAGACGCCCTCCTGGTCGAGGTCCTTGAGGCGGACCTTCAGGTCCCAGGCGCCCGGCGGACGCATGGCGTCCATGAAGTCGCCGAGCTGGCGGTCGATGCGCTCGCCGTCGATGTAGAGCATCTCGTACTTCTCGCCGCGCTCACTGCGGGGGGCGCGGGCCCCGAGCCGTGCGGGCAGCCGCTCGGTCCATACGTCGGCGGGCTCCATCACGTGGGAGTCCCCGGAGTTGACCCAGATCTTCGACATGACGCTCCTTCGGGCCAATAGATGTAATCAGTTAGCGATTTTAGTTGTATGGCGGGCTGAAAGGAAGGCCGGAAGGGTGAGAGATCAGCTTCGGCGCCGCTCGATCTCGTCCACCAGCGCGGGCAGCACCTCGAAGAGGTCCCCGACGACGCCGTGGTCGGCCAGCTCGAAGATGGGGGCGTCGGGGTCCTTGTTGACGGCGACGATGGTCCTGGACGTCTGCATGCCCGCCCGGTGCTGGATCGCGCCGGAGATACCGGCGGCGAGATAGAGCTGCGGAGACACCTGCGTGCCCGTCTGGCCGACCTGGTGGCTGTGCGGGTACCAGCCCGCGTCCACGGCGGCACGCGACGCCCCGACCGCTCCGCCCAGGGCGTCGGCGACCCGCTCGACGAGGGCGAAGTTCTCGGCCCCGTTAACGCCCCGGCCGCCGGAGACCACGATGTCCGCCTCGGTCAGCTCGGGACGGTCGCCGCGCTCCCGCCGGGTGCGGGACAGGACCTGGACACCGGCGGAGGCCGGGCCGAAGACGATGTCCTGCTTCTCGACGACGGGTTCTGCGGGGGCGGGCTCGGGCGCGGTGGCGTTCGGCTTGACGGTGATCACCGGTACGCCTCGCGTGACGTGGGCGGTGACCTGGTGCGTCGCCGCGAACGCCGACTGCTCGGTCACCGGTCCTTCCGGCCCGGCGGTGACGTCGACGGCGTCGGTGATCAGGCCCGAGTCGAGCCGGAGCGCGATCCGGGCGGCGGCCTCCTTGCCGTCCGGTCCGGACGGCAGCAGGATCGCCGCCGGGTCGGTGCGCTCGGCGATCTGGGTGAGGGCGTCGACGACGGGGGTCACGAGGTACTCGTCGACCTCGGGGGCGTCCACGACGTAGATCTTCCGCGCGCCGAACCGGCCGAGGGTCTCGGTCGCGGTGTCAGCTCCCGGCCCCAGGAAGACGGCCGAGGGTTCGCCCAACCGGCGGGCCAGGGTGAGCAGTTCGAGGGTCGGTTTGCGGACCACGCCGTCGGTGTGGTCGACGAGGACGAGGACTTCGGCCACGGGGGTGCACTCCTCTTGCCGGGGAACGGGAACAGGAACGGGAACGGGGGAAGGGGCAGCGGTGGGTCGGGGCAGGGCTGAGCGGCGTCAGATGAACTTCTGGGCGGTGAGGAACACGGCCAGTCCGGCGGCGCCCGTGCCCTCGTCGACGACGATCTCGCCCTTGGTGCGCGGCGGACGCCTGGCCGCACTGTCCACGGCCGAGCGTGCGCCGGCCCGGCCCACCTGCGCGGCCTCGATCCCGAGGTCGGCCAGGTCGAGGGTCTCCAGCGGCTTCTTCTTCGCGGCCATGATCCCCTTGAAGGACGGGTAACGGGCGTCCCCGGAGCGGTCGGTCACCGACACGACGGCCGGCAGGTCGCCCTGGATCCGTACGGTCGCGCCGTCGCCCTCGCGCCGGCCCGTCACCGTTCCGTCCTCGACCGCGACCTCTTCGAGATGGGTGACGGCCCGGACGCCGAGCCGCTCGGCCAGCAGTGCCGGTACGACGCCCATGGTGCCGTCCGTCGAGGCCATCCCGCACAGCACGAGATCGAAGCCGTGCCGCTCGATCGCCCTGGCCAGGACGAGCGACGTACCGAACGCGTCGCTGCCCTCGATGTCCGCGTCGTTGACATGGATCGCCGAGTCGCCGCCCATGGCCAGCGCCTTGCGCAGCGCGTCCCTGGCGTCGTCGGGGCCGACGGTGAGATAGCTGATCTCGGTGCCGGCGTCCGACTCGGCGATCCGCAGGGCCTGTTCGACCGCGTACTCGTCGAGCTCGGACAGCAGTGAGTCGACCGACGCGCGGTCGGTGGTGCCGCCCTCGGTGAAGGTGCGGTCCGCCGTCGCGTCGGGCACGTGCTTCACACAGACAACGATCTTCACGGCGCCCTCCTGTTGGCTTAATGAGTTCTAATAGTTAACTATATAGATCGGCGGAGCGCGAGGTCTGGCCTTGAATCCGTCGAATTGGTTGACTGATTGCGCTGATAGCTGGAAGATCTGGGCACTGAGCCGCGAGGAGGCGCCATGGTCGGTGACAGGGACACCGGGGACAGGTACTTCGAGCCCCAGGTGGAGACCATGCCCCGCGAAGAACTGCGGGCGCGGCAGGAGGAACGGGTCCTGGAACTCGTCGAGTACGCCTACGGCAACTCGGCCTTCTACCGCGAACTCTGGGACGCGCACGGGGCACATCCGCGTGACATCCGGACCCTGGACGACTTCCGGGAACGGGTGCCGTTCATCACCAAGGACATGGTGCGCGCCTACCGGGCCCGCACCGGCGACCCCTTCGGCGGTCTGCTCTGTGTCCCGGTCGAGGAGCTGACCTCGGTCTCCTCCAGCTCGGGCACCACCGGCGACCCGGAGTTCTTCGCCGAGATCTGGCAGGACGCCCCGCCCCTGGTGACCGCGCAGGTGCGTGACCTGTGGGAACTCGGCCTGCGCCCGGGGGACCGGGTGCTGAGCCCGCCGGGCACCTTCCGCAACCTCATGGACCCCGGATATCAGGCGCTGGGCGCCGTGGTCATCGAGGTCGACACCTGGATCGGGCGGATGCACGAGGTCGTCGAGGCACTGCGCACCTACCGGCCCGCCTACCTCCAGATGATGTATCCGCAGATGGTGGAGCTGGAGCACCTGGCCGAGAAGACGGACCTGAAGGAGGCGTTCTCCTCCCTCAAGGGTGCCTCCTGCGCCGGGCAGCCGCTCAGCCGGAAGATGCGCGAGCGGATCCGCGACGACTGGGGCATCGACGTCTACGAGTACACCAGCGCCGCCGACACCGGCACCGCCTGGGAGTGCCGTGAGCACGACGGCTTCCACCTCTGGGAGGACACCGTCTTCGCCGAGTGCGTCGAGGTCGACGAACACGGCGGATGGAACGACGCCCCGGAGGGCGACCTCGGTGAGCTGGTCGCCACCGACCTGGACAACAGGGCGGCGCCCCTGATCCGTTACCGCAGCGAGGACCTCGTCCGCCTCTCCCGGGACACCTGTGGCTGCGGACGGACGCACGCCCGGATGTGGGTGGCCGGGCGGCGCGGCGACGAGACGCTGGTCCACGGGCGTTCCGTCGTCCTGCGGGACGTCTGGCAGGCCGTGGAGGACCAACCGGAGACGGTCGCCGGAGTCTTCCAGATCGTCCGGGACCGCCGCGAGGTCGACGAACTGCGGCTGCGCGTCGGCTACGACCCCGCACTCACCGGCGATGTCGACGCCCTGGCCGGCCGGCTCAGCGAGGCCGTGCGCGAGCGGACCGGCGTCAAACCGGTCCTTGACATGCGCACCGAGGAGGACCTCTTGAAGACCATGACCAGCGTCGCCAAGTTCCCCCGGGTGGTGAAGAGTTGATGGCCCGCGCCGACACCCTGGCCCGCGCCAGGGAACTCGACCGCCCCGAACTCGCCTACCTCGTACGCTTCCCCGCCGCCGACGGTATGACGGACATGGAGCTGACCTGGGCCGAACTTGCCCGGGACACCGAGTGGGTCACCGAACGGCTCCGCGAGCACGGCCTCGCCGCGGGACAGCGGGCGCTGCTGACCACCTCCGGCTTCGAGGGTTTCTGGGGCCACGCGGTGATCGGCGCCCTGCGCACCCTGAAGGTGACCTACGGCATCGCCGAGGCGATGGGGTGGGACCACCGCCGTACCTCCGTCTTCCACCGTGAACTCGCCCCGCACGCGGTCATCGGGCTGTCCGCCGAGACCCTGGAGGGGCTGGCCGGCGGCGCCGACATCGGCGAACTGTTCCGGTCGACGTCCGTCGTCCTGGCCCGGCCCGCCGCCGTACCGCTGCTGCGCGGGGCGGGAGTGCCCGCCGCCCTGATCTCTGCCGTCGGACCCGCCCTCGCGCTGGAGTGCCCCGAGCGGGCCGGCGCGCACGTCAACGCCGCCGAATGGCGGGTCGGCGAGCGGGACGGGCAGCTGTCCGTGGCGGCGGGGGAGGGGCGTGTCTCGCCGCTGTCCGAGACCCCGCTCGGCATCGCGGGTCGTGTCGTCACCGGCCGGTGCGCCTGCGGCAGCGAGAACCCCCGGGTTCTGCTCGCCGAGGCGAACTGGCCGCATTCATCGAGGAGTTGAGGATGTCAGAAGGAGTGGTCGACGGCCGGGTCGTGGTCGTCACGGGCGCCGGCAACGGGATCGGCCGGGCGCACGCCCTGGCGTTCGCCGCGCACGGGGCGAAGGTCGTGGTCAACGACCTGGGCGGCTCGCGCGACGGGGCGGGCGCCTCGGCCGGACCCGCCCAGACCGTGGTGGACGAGATCGTCGCGGCCGGCGGCGAGGCCGTGGCCAACACGGACGACATCTCCACCTGGGAGGGCGCGGCCAGCCTTGTCCAGCAAGCTGTGGACACCTACGGCGGCCTGGACGTGCTGGTCAACAACGCGGGCATTCTGCGCGACCGGATGATCGTGTCGATGACCGAGCGGGACTGGGACAGCGTGCTCGCCGTCCATCTCAAGGGCGGTTTCGCCACCCTGCACCACGCGGCCGCGTACTGGAGGGAACGCGCCAAGGCCGGTCACGACAACGACGCCCGGGTCATCAACACGACCTCCCCGTCCGGCATCTTCGGCAACCCCGGACAGTCCAACTACGGCTCCGCGAAGGCCGGCATCGCAAGCCTCACCCTCATCGCCGCCGCCGAACTCGCCCGCTACGGCGTGACGGTGAACGCCATCGCGCCGACCGCGCTCACCCGGCTGACCGAGGACATCGAGATGATGAAACGGGCCGCCGAGGCGGAGGACCTCACCCCCGAGGCCATCTCGCCGCTCGTCGTGTGGCTGGGCTCGGCCGCCTCGCGCGAGGTGACCGGCCGGGTGTTCGGCGTCGTCGGCAACCGGATCACCGTACTGGAGGGCTGGGTCAACGGCCCCGCCGCGAGCGCCGAGTCGCGGTGGACACCGGAGGAGTTGTCCTCGGTCGTCCCGAACCTGGTGGCCAAGGCGGCACCGAACGCCGACGCCCTGGGCAACCGGAACGGG
This sequence comes from Streptomyces sp. NPDC002156, assembly GCF_053593675.1. Lineage (NCBI taxonomy): Bacteria > Bacillati > Actinomycetota > Actinomycetes > Kitasatosporales > Streptomycetaceae > Streptomyces > Streptomyces sp. NPDC002156. The sequence goes on from NZ_JBSFDA010000004.1 coordinate 60,281, forward strand.
GCGTGAGATGACATCGACGACCCAACGGCCGGTGGCCGAGGGCCTGTTCACCTGGCCGCCCGATGACTCCGCGCCCCTTCGGCTGATCGGTTCCGAGTGCACGGCGTGCGGCCTGGTGAGCTTCCCGGCGGCCGCCGACTGCGTCCGCTGCGCGAGCACGGAGTCGAAGGAGCGGCTGCTCGCCGACCGCGGCACGCTGTGGACGTACACGACGCAGGACTTCCGCCCGCCGTCCCCGCCCTACGACGGCCCCGAGACCTTCGAGCCCTACTCGGTCGGCTACATCGAACTCCCCGGCGAACTGCTGGTCGAGGCCCGCCTCACCGAACCCGACCCGGAGAAGCTCCGGATCGGACAGGAGATGCGGCTCACCCTCGTGCCGTACACCGTGCGGGACGACGGCGCCGAGGTCATGGCGTTCGCGTTCACCCCCGTCGAGGAGTCCGCCCAGTCCGAGGAGGAGACATCGTGACCGAGGCCGTCATCATCGGCGTGGGGCTCCACCCCTTCGGCCGGTTCGCCGGGAAGCCCGCGCTGGACATGGGCGCGGACGCGGTACGGCTCGCGCTCGCCGACGCGGGCGTCAACTGGCCGCAGATCCAGGGCGGTTACATCGGCAGCTACGAGGTCGCCAACCCGGACGCCATCGTCGGGCGGCTCGGTCTCACCGGCATCCCGCTGCGCGGCGTGTTCAACGGCTGCGCGACGGCCGGTACGGCGGTGGCGCTGGCCGCCCGTGCCATCGAGACCGGCGAGCATGACCTGACGATCGCGATCGGCCTCGACAAGCACCCGCGCGGCGCGTTCGCCGCCGATCCGTCCGTGGCGGGCATCCCCTCCTGGTACGGACAGACGGGGCTCTTCCTCACCACCCACTTCTTCGGCATGAAGATCAACCGCTATATGCACGACCACGGCATCTCCCACGAGACGCTCGCCCGCGTGGCCTCGAAGAACTTCCGCAACGCGGCCGGGAACGAGAAGGCCTGGCGCCGTACACCCCTCACACCCGAGGAGATCCTCGCCTCCCCGGTCCTCAACTACCCCCTCCGCCAGTTCATGTACTGCGGCCCGAACGAGGGCGCGGCGGCCCTGGTGCTGTGCCGGGCCGACCAGGCACACAAGTACACGGGGAAGCCCGTACGGGTCCGCTCCACCGCCCTGCGCAGCCGCAGGCTCGGCGCCTTCGAGGTGCAGAGCCCGTCGTTCCCGGTCGGAGAGGCCGTCGAGAGCCCGACCGTGGACGCGTCCCGGGCGGCGTACGAACTCGCGGGCATCGGTCCCGAGGACGTGGACGTCGCCCAGCTCCAGGACACCGACGCCGGGTCGGAGATCATCCACATGGCCGAGAACGGCCTCTGCAAGGACGGCGAGCAGGAGCGGCTCGTCGCCGAGGGCGCCACCGAGATCGGCGGCCGGCTCCCGGTCAACACCGACGGCGGCCTGCTCGGCAACGGCGAGCCGATCGGCGCGTCCGGGCTGCGGCAGATCCACGAGATCGTCCTCCAGCTGCGGGGCACGGCGGGCCCGCGCCAGATCCCCGGCACGCCCCGCGTCGGCTACACCCACCTGTACGGCGCGCCCGGCGCGTCGGCGGTGACGATCCTCTCGACCTGAGGGAACACGCTCATGGACCAGGACATGCAGGACTTCGCCGCCGAGGTGCGCCGCTTCCTCGACGCCCACGCGGCGAAGACCCCCGACCGCACCGCCCTCACCTGGGGCGAGGGCGACGACTCGATGGCGTACTTCAGCAGCCTTCCGCCGGACGAGGAACGGGAGTCCGTGTGGCGGGCGCGCGAGTGGCAGCGCATCCGGTACGAGAACGGCTTCGGCTGGATCACCGGACCCGTGGAGTACGGCGGCCGGGGCCTGACCCCCGTCCACGACCTGCTCTACGACGCCGTCGAGTCGGAGTACGACGTCGCCGACACCGGCGTACTGAGTGTGATCGGACTCGGCATGATCGGGCCGACGATCCTGGCCCACGCCCAACCGCACATCAGGGAGCGCTGGTTGCCCGCGATGTACCGCGGGGACGCCATCGCCTGCCAGCTGTTCAGCGAGCCCGGCGCGGGCTCCGACCTGGCGAGCGTGGCGACCAGGGCCGTCCGGGAGGGCGACGACTGGGTGCTGAACGGGCAGAAGGTGTGGACCTCGGTCGCCCAGCACAGCGAGATCGGCCTCGCCCTGACCCGCACGAACCCGGACGCGTCCAAGCACCGAGGCATCACGGCCTTCCTGGTCCCCATGGACGCCCCCGGCGTCGAGGTCCGGCCGCTGCGGCAGATGACCGGCGGCGCCGACTTCAACGAGGTCTTCCTCACCGACGTACGCATCCCCGACGACCACCGCCTCGGCGAGGTCGACGGCGGTTGGAGCGTCGCCCTGACCACCCTGATGAACGAGCGCGACACGGTCGGCAGCGAGGGCGCGGGCCCGGTCGCCGCCGCCCTCTCCCCGGACCACCTCTCCGCGCTCATGCGCGCCACCTGGACCTGGGACGACCGCGCTCTGCGTGCCCGTCTCGCCGACCTCCTCGTCGACGCGCTGGCCACCGGCTACCTCAACGCCCGCGCCCAGCGCACCCTGCGGGCGGGCATCGCGCCCGGGCCCGAGAGGTCCGTCGCCAAGCTGATGTACGGTCAGAACCTCACCAGGGCCGCCCACTTCGTCGCGGACTGTCTCGGCCCCCGCATCGTCGCCGACACCGGCAGATGGGGGACGTACGCCTGGTCCGAACTCCTCCTCGCCACCCCGGCGTTGCGCATCCTCGGCGGTACCGAGGAGATCATGAAGAACATCCTCGCGGAACGGGTCCTCGGTCTGCCGAAGGAGGCACGCGCATGAGCGCCGACGAGCGGGAACTGATGGAACTCCGGGCCTCTGTACGGGAGTTCCTGGCGGTCAAGTCACCCGAGGAGGCCGTGCGCAAGCTCATGGAGAGCGAGCCGCGTTTCGACCTCGACGTGTGGGCCCAGGCGGCCGACCAACTGCGGCTGCCTGGCCTGGTGATCCCGGAGGAGTACGGCGGCGACGGCTTCGGCCCGGTCGAACTCGGCGTCGTCCTGGAGGAGATGGGCCGCGCCCTGCTCTGCTCACCCTTCTTCGCGACGGTCGTCCTCGCGGCCCAAGCCCTGTTGGCCTCCGGCGACAAGGCGGCCTGCGCGCGTCATCTCCCCGGCATCGCGGCCGGGCAGACCACCGCGACCCTCGCGGTCGCCGAGGACGACGGCTCCTGGGACCCGGCCCTGATCACCGCCCGCGCGGTACCGGACGGGAACGGAGACGGAGGCTGGCGGCTGAGCGGCCGCAAGTCCTTCGTCATTGACGGTACGACGGCCGACCTGGTCGTCGTGGTCGCCCGTACCGTCGCCGGTCCGTCGTTCTTCACGGTGGAGCGGGCCTCCGCCGACGTAACGGCCGAGGCGATGGAGACCCTGGACGCCACCCGGGCCATGGCCCGGCTGACCTTCGACGCCGTCCCGGCGACGCTCGTCGGCCCGGAAGGGGCGGGCGGACGGATCATGGCCAAGGTCCTCGACATCGCCACGGTCGGGCTGGCCGCCGAGCAGGCGGGTGGAGCGCGCCGGTGCCTGGAGACGAGCGCCGAACACGCCCGTACCCGGCACCAGTTCGGCCGGCCGATCGGCTCCTTCCAGGCCGTCAAGCACAAGTGCGCCGACATGCTCGTCCAGGTGGAACTGGCGGAGGCGGCGTCCAGGGAGGCGGCGCGGCTGGCGGCCGAGGGCGCCGAGGATTTCCCGGTCGCCGCGGCGGTGGCACACGCGTGCTGCTCACGGGCGTACATGTTCGCCGCGATGGAGAACATCCAGGTCCACGGCGGCATCGGCTTCACCTGGGAGCACCCGGCCCATCTGTACTTCCGCCGGGCCAAGTCCTCGCAGCTGCTGTTCGGCGGCCCGGCGGTGTACGGCGAACGACTGCTGGACCGGCTCGGTATCTGACGGCCACAGACAGCTGAGGGCCCCGGGGATTCCCCGGGGCCCTCAGCTGTCGTTCTGCTCAGCCGCGCGCGGCCTCGCCCAGCAGTGCCTTCGCGATGATCACCTGTTGGATCTGGCTGGTGCCCTCGTAGATCCGGAACAGCCGGGCGTCGCGGTAGAAGCGTTCGACGGCGACCCCGCGCATATAGCCCGCGCCGCCGTGGACCTGCACCGCACGGTCCGCGACCCGGCACACCATCTCGCTGGCGAAGTACTTCGTGCAGGACGGGCCGATCTTGGTGTCCGTTCCGGCGTCGAAGGCGCGTGCGGCCTCCAGGACCGTGGCGCGGCCGGCGTAGTAGTCGGTCTGCGCATCCGCGATCAGACCCTGGACGAGCTGGAAGGAGCCGATGAGCTTCCCGGACTGCCTGCGGGTGCTCGCGTACGCCACCGACTCGTCGACCAGGCGCTCGGCCATGCCGACCATCAGCGCGGAGATGTGCACCCTGCCGTGCGCGATGCAGCCCATCGCGGTGCCGAAGCCCCGGTTGAGGCCCTGCTCCTCACCGCCGACCAGCGCCTCGGCCGGGACCCGGACGTCGTCGAAGTACACGTCCGCCGTCCAGGCCCCGAACTGGCCCATCTTGTGGTCCTTGGGAGCCACGGTGAGGCCCGGAGTGCCTGCCGGTACCAGGAAGGTCGAGATGCCACGGGTGCGAGGGGCGTCCGGGTCGGTGCGGGCGAAGACCATGAAGACGTCGGCGAGCGGCGCGTTGGTGATGTACCGCTTGGCCCCGTTGATCACCCAGTCGTCGCCGTCCCGGCGGGCCCGGGTCGTCAGCGTCGACGGGTCGGATCCCGCCTCGGGCTCGGTCAGCGCGAACGACGCCAGGACTTCGCCCGAGGCGATCCTCGGCAGCCAGTCGGCCTTCTGTTCCTCGGTGCCGCCGACCATCAGGACATGGCCCGCGATGCCGTTGTTGGTGCCGAACATCGAGCGCAGCGACGGGGTCGTGTAGCCCAGCTCGAACATCAACTGGGCCTCCTCGTACATCGACAGGCCCAGACCGCCGTACTCCTCGGGCAGCGCGAAGCCGAACAGGCCCATCTTCTTCGCCGCCTCGCGGATGTCCGCGGGCATCTCGTCCTTCTCGTCGATCTCCTCCTCCAGCGGCACGACGCGGTCCCGGACGAAGCGCCGGACCTCGGACAGCACCGCGGTGAAGTCATCCGCGTCCATGTGGTCTCCCTTGCCCATCACTTGTCTGTCTCGTTGGGCTTCTCGTCGGGCCGGTAGCAGACCGCCAGCAGTGCCGCCGCGCTCACCGTGCCGATTCCGGCGGCCAGCAACGCGGGCCCTACACCAGTGCGTTGGCGCCGCAGCAGCCCGTCCAGCGAGTACCGTCCGTTGCCCAGGGCGGCGAGTGCGACGGCCGCGCCGCCCACCACACCGGCGTACTCCCAGCCGCCCTTGAAGACGAAGAAGCCCTTGCCGCGGTGGTCGGTCCGCGCGGCCACGGTCATCAGGCCGACGGCCGCCGCGGCGGGAAGCGGCCCCGCCGCGCCCAGGGTGATGCCCACCCCGGCCGCCAGTTCCGTCCCGGCGGCCATCCGGGCGTGCACCTCGGCCGGTCGCAGGCCGAGTGCCTCGAACCAGCCCGTGGTGCCCTTGAGGCCGCCCGGCCCGGCGACCTTGTTCCAGCCGTGCGCGACGAGCATCGGGCCGAGCGTCGCGCGCAGCACGAGAGCGGCGGTGTCGTGGCCCCTCACTGGCCGACCCCTGTAGCTCGTCCGGCGGGCGCGACGCCGTACAACTGCGGTACGGCGTCGACCAGTTCGTCGTACGTGAGGGCCTTGCCGGACTCGCTCGGGTGGACCCCCGCGACCGTCCAGCCCTCCAGCCGGTTGAGCCGGTTGCCCTCGATGCGCAGGACCTGGCCGGTCAGCCAGGCCGAGCTGTCGGAGGCCAGATAGACGACGACCCCGGAGGCGTTGGCGGGATCGCGCGGGTCGAAATCGGCGGAGGCCTGAAGGGATTCGCCGACGGCCAGTCCGTCCGTCATCCGGGTCGCCGCGATGGGTGAGATGGCGTTCGCGGTGACACCGTACCGGCGCATCTCCAGGGCGGTGAGGACGGTGAGTCCGGCCGTACCGGCCTTCGCGGCACCGTAGTTGGACTGTCCCTGGTTGCCGAACAGGCCGGTCCCGGACGTCGTGTTGATCACGCGCCCGGCGACCCGCTCACCCCGCTTCGACGCCTCCCGCCAGTACGCGCAGGCGTGCCGGGTGAGCGCGAACGTGCCCTTCAGATGCACCGCGATCACGGCGTCGAACTCGGCCTCGCTCATCGAGAACAGCATCCGGTCGCGCACGATCCCCGCGTTGTTCACGACGATGTCGAGGCGGCCGAACTCCGTGACGGTGTCCGCCACCATCGCCTGGGTGGCCGCCCAGTCCGTCACCGAGGCATAGTTGGCGACCGCCCGCCCGCCGAGCTTGGTGATCTCGGCGACGACCTCGTCGGCGGGGGAGTCGCCGGTCCGCTCGCCGTGTACGCCCGAGCCTAGGTCGTTCACGACCACGGTCGCGCCGGCCTCGGCGAGTGCCAGACAGTGCGCCCGGCCCAGGCCTCTGCCACCGCCGGTGACGATGGCGACCTTGTCGTCGAGGATGCCCACGTCCTGCCTCCTGCTGTAAGGGGATGTCAGTGAAGTTCGCGGAGTACGTCGTCGGTGTGCTCACCGAGGGTCGGCGCGCCGGCGCGGGGTTTGTCGTCGACTCCCCAGAAACTGACGGGAGTCGCGACCGTCCGCAGTGGCGGCGCGTCACCCATGCCGGGCTGCTCGACGAACGCCCCGACGGCCTCCGCCTGCGGATCGGCCGCCACCTCCGCCAGCGTCTGTACGGGCGCCCACCACACGCCCTCGGCGTCGAACCGCTCCGCCCACTCGGCCAGCGTCCGCCGCGCGAACTCCGCGTCGAACTCGGCGATCAGCTCGCGTACATGGCCACGCCGGGCCTTGCCGGTCGCGAACCGTTCGTCCGTCTCCAGGTCGGCGCGGCCGAGTGCCTTGACGACTCCGGGCCAGTGCCGGTTGCCCTCCAGACCGACGAGCCAGAACCAGCGGTCGTCGGCCGTCCGGTAGCTGTTGTAGAGCGGGGACTCGTGTTCGGTGCGGGGACGGGTACGGCCGCGCTTGCCGAAGAAGTTCTGCAGGGCGAGGTCGTTGCCGTTGGCGTACGCCCCGGAACGCAGCAGGGACACGTCGACCACACCGCCCTCGCCGGTGCGTTCCCGGCGCAGCAGCGCGGCCAGCACCCCCGCGACCAGGTTCGACGCGGCCGTACGGTCGCCGAGGCCGGGCCGGATACCGGGCGGTGGCTCACCGGCCGGGTTGAGCATCGCGGCGATGCCGGGGCGGGCCCAGAAGGCGGAGACGTCGTACCCGGCCCGGTCGCGCTCGGCGCCCGTCCAGCCATATCCGGTCAACGTGCCGACGACCAGGCGGGGGTGGCGGGCCCGCAGTTCGTCCGGCCCGAGGCCCAGTCGCTCCAGGGCGCCGGGGCGCAGGTTGGTGACGAAGACGTCGGCGCGCTCCAGCAGCCGCTCCAGCGCGTCCTTGCCGTCCTCGGCGCGCAGGTCGAGAACGATCCCGCGCTTGCCCCGGTTGTCGGTTTCGAACGGCGGTGCGCTGTCGATGTCCTGACCGACATGCCGGAGCGTGTACCGGTTGGGATCCCCGGTCGGCGCCTCGACCTTCACCACGTCCGCGCCCCAGTCCGCGAGCATGGTGGCCGCGGCCGGAGCCGCCACCCACATGCCCAGCTCGACGACGGCAATGCCTTCCAGTGGCCGCACGACCCACCTCCCTGTCTCTCCGGTACGCCTGCTACACACCGCGGAAGTCGCCGGGTCGGTGCTCCCGGAAGGCCTTGAGTCCCTCGGCCCGGTCCTCGGTGGAGAACAGCACCGAGACGGTCTCGCGCTCGTACGCGATCGCCGCCTCCAGATCCATGCCGAGCCCGTGCCCGATCAGCCGCTTGCCCGCCGCGAGTGCCAGCGGAGCACCGGCGGCCAGCGTGGCGGCCAGTGCCTCGGCGACGCTCAACACCTCACCGGGCTCGGCCAGTTCGTTGACCAGCCCGAGCGCGTGAGCCCGCTCCGCGTCGATCGGTTCGCCGGTGAGGATCATCTGCTTCGCGATCGCCGGCGGCAGGAGCCGTGGCAGCCGCTGGGTCCCGCCCGCACCCGGCAGGACGCCGAGCTTCATCTCCGGCAGCCCGAGCCGGGCACCCCGCTCCACCACGCGCAGATCGCAGGCGAGCGCCAGCTCCAGACCACCGCCGAACGCGAACCCGTGCACGGCCGCCACGGAAGGCTTGGGGAACTCGTCGAGCAGCGCGAACGCCTCCGTCAGCCGGCCCACGAAGGCCCGGAACTGCCCGGGCGAGGTGAACGACTCGATCTCCCCGAGGTCGGCACCGGCCGAGAAGGCCCGCCCCGCGCCGGTCACCACGAGGGCGCGTACGTCGTCGTTGTCGCGTACGGCGTCGAGGGCTTGCTCCAGCCGCTCCACGGTCTCCGAGCCGATGGCGTTGAGCTGCCGGGGCCGGTCGAGGGTCAACACGGCGAGTCTGTCGCGGAGTTCGACACGCAGCACGGTGCTCACCTCAGACCATCGTGAGGCCGCCGCTGACCGAGAGCGTCTGCCCGGTCATATAGGCGGCGTCGTCGGACGCGAGGAAGGCCACCACACCGGCGATCTCGCCCGGCTGGGCGACACGGCGCAGCGGGATGGCCCGCACGGTCGCGTCGTACATCTTCTGGCTGTACTCGGCGACCTGCCCGAGCAGCGCGGTCTCGGTCGGACCCGGGCAGACACTGTTCACGGTGATGCCGTGCCGGGCGACCTCACGGGCGAGCGCCTTGCCGAAGGCGATGACCCCGCCCTTGGTCGCGGAGTACACGGCCTCGCCGGAGGAGCCGACCCGGCCGGCGTCCGAGGCGATATGGACGATCCGGCCGCCGCCGCGCTCGATCATCGGGTCGAGCACGGCCCGGGTCACCGTGATCGTGCCGCGCAGATTGACGGCGATGATCCGGTCCCAGGTGTCCTCGGTACTGTCGACGAACCGCCCGATGACGTCGATGGCCGCGTTGTTGACCAGGACGTCCACGGGACCCAGCTCGACGGCCACCCGCTCGACGGCGGCCCGTACGGCCGCGCTGTCGGAGATGTCCGCGCCGACTCCGGTGGCCCGCACTCCGTACCGCTCGGCGAGCCGGGCCGCGACCTTCCCCGCCGCCTCGGCATCCAGGTCACAGACCGCGACCGAGGCTCCGGCGGCGGCCAGCGCCTCGGCGATCGCCTCGCCGATACCGCGTCCCGCTCCGGTGACGAGTGCCACCTTGTCCCGTACGCTCACGCGCCCTCCCTCGCCCAGTCCCCGATACAGCGCTATCGTATAACTACTTCAGCTAAATAAGCGAGATGCCTGAGTGGAGTCGAGTATGCGCCGGACGATCTTCACCGCGGAACACGAGCAGTTCCGGGACACCGCCCGCACCTTCTACCTGCGGGAATGCGTCCCGCACACCGAACAGTGGGAGCGGGACGGACAGGTGAGCCGTGCCGCCTGGGCGGCGGCGGGCAAGGCCGGGCTCATCGGCTGGCAGTTCCCGGAGGAGTACGGCGGTCAGGGGATCTGGGACTTCCGCTACAACGCGATCATGGCGGAGGAGATGGCGGCCACCAGCTCGGTCGGCATCGGGCTCGGCCTGCAGAACGACGTCCTCCCGCCCTACCTCATGCACCTCACCAGCCCGGAGCAGAAGGCTCGTTGGCTGCCCGGGGTGATCAGCGGCGAGACGATCTGCGCGCTCGCGCTGTCGGAGCCGTCCGCCGGATCCGACCTCAAGGGGATCCGCACCACCGCCCGCCGGGACGGCGACGAGTGGGTGATCGACGGCTCCAAGACCTTCATCACCAACGGCATCCTGGCCGACCTGGTCATCGTCGCCTGCAAGACCGACCCGGACGCCGGCCACAAGGGCATCAGTCTGATCGTCGTCGAGCGCGGCGCCGAGGGCTTCGAGCGTGGGCGCAAGCTCGACAAGGTCGGGATGAAGGCCCAGGACACCGCCGAACTCTTCTTCCGCGAGGTCCGCGTCCCCGCCGAGAATCTCATCGGACAGGAGGGCCGCGGTTTCTACCACATGATGGGCAACCTCCCCACCGAGCGCCTCGCCATCGCCGTCTCCTCCCTCGCGGCGGCTGAACGGGCCTACGAACTGGCCCTGGAGTACGCCAGGACCCGTACCGCCTTCGGTCAGCCGATCGGACAGTTCCAGGCCAACAGGTTCGCCCTCGCCGACATCAGGGCGAAGCTGAGCGTCGCCCGGGTCTACATCGACGGCTGCATCATGGCCTTGTTCCAGGGCGAGTTGACGCCCGAGGAGGCCGCCGCGGCCAAGTACTGGACCTCGGAGACCGGCTGGGAGGTCATCGACCGCTGTATGCAGCTCTTCGGCGGCTACGGCTACGTCAACGAGTACGAGATCGCCCGCATCTGGCGGGACAGCCGTGTGCAGCGGGTGTTCGGCGGGACCTCGGAGATCATGCAGGAGATCATCGGGCGGTCGCTGGGACTGTGACAGGGGGGCTGCGCGAGGGGGGCCGTGCGGGGCATTGATTGGTTCGGCTAAATAGGTTATCTATTTAAGCTGTACGGATGTGAGGGCAGCGGGCTCCAGGAGGCACCGTGGTCACGGTCGATGTGAAGCTGCACCAGGAGAGAGCCGAGCGAGACCTGCCGCGGCCCCGGCTCGTCATCGGCGGCAAGGACGTCACCGACGCGAGCGGTGGATTCCACGAGCACCGCAACCCTGCGACCGGCCTCGTCCAGGCGCACATCCCGCTCGCGGGCCCCACGGAGGTGGACCAGGCGGTCGCCGCCGCACGCCAGGCCTTCGAGGTGTGGGGCACCATGCGCCCCGCCGAGCGCCGCCGGCTCCTCACCCGCTTCGCCCAGCTCCTCCGCGACCACATCCCCGACTTCGCGGCCATCTGCCCGCTGGAGAACGGTGTGTGCGTCGGCGGCTGGGCGGACAACGTCGGCCCGTACGTCGCCGAGTGGACCGAGTACTACGCGGGCTGGGCCGACAAGATCGAGGGCATGGTCGGCGCGGCCTACAGCCCGCACGAGAACGTCGAGTACACCATCGCCGAGCCGTACGGCGTCATCGGCCACATCATCACCTGGAACTCGCCCGCCCTGTCACTGGCGATGAAGGTCCCGCCGTCGCTCGCCGCCGGGAACACCGTCGTCATCAAACCGGCCGAGTCCACACCGTTCTCCGCGCTGCTCTTCGCCGACCTGGCCCGTGAGGCCGGCCTCCCCGAGGGCGTCGTCAACGTCGTCACCGGACTCGGAGATGCCGGATCGGCCCTGGTCAAACACCCCGGCGTCGACAAGATCTCCTTCACCGGCGGTCCCGCCACCGCCCGCCGCATCATGGCCGACGCAGCACAGACCCTCAAGCCCGTCGTGTTCGAACTCGGCGGCAAGTCCGCCAACCTGCTCTTCGCCGACACCGACCTGGACACCGTCGTCCCGTACTGCGCGGCCTTCGCCATGAGTAACACCGGGCAGGGCTGCGCGCTGCCGACCCGCCTGCTCGTCGAGCGCCCGATCTACGACGAGGTCGTCGCGCGCGTCACCGGTGTCGTGGCCCACCTGCCTGTCGGCGACCCGCTCGACCCGACGACGTACATCGGACCCCTCATCAACGAGGCCGCCCGCGACCGCGTCCAGGGAATGATCGACAAGGCGGTCGCAGGCGGCGCGGGCCGGCTCGTCTTCGGCGGTGAACGCATCGACGCCGACGGCTACTTCGTCTCCCCGACCGTCTTCGCGGATGTCGACAACCGCAGCGACCTCGCCCAGCAGGAGATCTTCGGCCCGGTCCTGGCCATCACCCCCTTCGACACGGAGGACGAGGCCGTCGCCCTCGCCAACGACACCGAGTACGGCCTGTCCGCCTACATCCAGTCCCGTGACATCGCGCGCGTCAACCGCCTGGTGCCACGCCTGAAGGCAGGCACGGTCTACGTCAACCCGGGCCCGAACCCGATCACTTCGCCCGCGACGCCCTTCGGTGGCGTGGGCCTCAGCGGGTTCGGCCGGGAAGGCGGCAAGGCGGGTCTGGACGAGTTCATCAACGTCAAGGGCGTCGGCATCGGCCGTGCCTGACGAACCCTCACTTTCTGGAGCCAAGGCATGCACCCAGCCCGCCGCCTGACGTTCGGCGACCTCATCCGTGAACACCGAAGGTCCTTCCCCGACGGCACCGCCCTCGTCGACGGCGAAGTCCGGCTCACCTGGCCGCAGTTGGACGAGCGCACCAACCGGCTCGCACACGCCCTCGCGGACGCGGGCGTCGGCGCCGGTGACCGCGTCCTGTGGCTTGGCCAGAACTCCTTCCGGATCTGGGAGCTGCTCGGCGCCGCCGCGAAGATCGGCGCCATGGTCTGCCCCGGCTACTGGCGCTGGGCCGCGCCCGAAATGGCCTTCGCGGTCGAGGACTTCGACCCGAAGGTCGTCGTCTGGCAGGACGAGGAGATCGGCGAGACGGTCGGCAAGGCGCGGGCCGAACTGGGCAGCGACCACCGGGCGTTGTGGCTCCGGCACGACACCGAGGGACCGGACTCGTACGAAGCCTTCCTGGCCTCCGGCACGCCCGAGGAGCCGGTCGTCGCCGACGTCGACCCGGACTCCGCGCTCCTCGTCATCTACACCGCCGCGATCACCGGACGCCAGTCCGGCTCGATGCTCTCGCACCGCAATCTGCTCGCCATGGGCGTGAGCGCCGCCTGGATGGGCGACATCGGCACCGAGACGGCCTTCCTCGGCGCCGGCCCCATGTTCCACATCGGCAACTACCAGTTCTGGGGTGTCCCCGCCTTCGTCCACGGCGGCAAGAACGTGATCGTCCGCCGTGTGGTCGCCGAGGAACTGCTCCCGCTGCTGGCGGCCGAGCAGTGCACCCACGCCTATCTGATGCCGCCGACGATCGCGCAGCTGGTCGCCCTCAACAGGGAGGCGGGCCATGACCTTTCCCACCTCCGCGCGAGCGTGGCCGCGCCTCTCTGGCAGGGCACAGTGCCCACCGACACCAGCCGCTTCACCCGCAACGGCGGCGGCGAGGGCCGAGGCTACGGGCAGACCGAGGTGACCGGCTTCGCCGTGACCGGTGCCTACGGCGGCACGGGCACCGGCAACGCGGGACGCCCCGGCCCCTTCACCGCCGTACGCATCCTGAACGGCACCGGCGAGGAGTGCGCGGTCGGCGAGGCCGGCGAGATCTGCGTCCGCGGCGACCTCGTGCACCTCGGCTACTGGAACCGGCCGGAGATCAACGAGGAGCGCTTCCGCCACGGTTGGTGGCACACCACCGACCTCGGGCGGCGCGAGCCCGACGGCACGATCAGCTTCCTCGGGACGACGACCCGCATGCTCAAGTCGGCGGCCGAGAACATCTTCCCCGCCGAGGTCGAGAACTGCATCGAGTCGCACCCCGGGGTGAAGGAGGCCGCCGTGATCGGCGTCCCCAACGAGCGCTGGGCCCAGGACGTCAAGGCCGTCGTGGTGCTCCACCCGGACACCGGTGGCGGGGTCACGGCGGCGGACGTCATCGAGCACTGCCGGGCGCGGATCGCCTCGTACAAGAAGCCGAAGACGGTGGAGTTCGTCGACGCGCTGCCGCGTACGAAGGACTACGCCAAGGACTACGAGACGCTCGACGAACGCTTCGGCGGTGGCGGCTATCCCGGCGGCGACACGCTCGGCGCGGGACGGTGATGCCGTGAACGGCCGCCAGCCCGTCGTCGTCGGCGTCCACGCCACCGAGCAGGCGCTGACCCTCCCCGACCGCGACGCCATGGACCTCGCCCTCGAAGCGGTGAGCGGTGCGATCGCGGACGCCGGACTCACCCCGGCGGACGTCGACGGCGCCCAGGTCGACTGGCCCGGCCCCGGCGGCGTACCCGGCGAGGGCAGCTCCTGGGCGCGCATGCTCGGCCGGGATCTGCGCTGGACCAGTGACTCGATGCTCGACAACGCGGGCTCCCGGGGGCTGCTGAAGGCGGCGGCAGCCGTCCAGGCCGGCTTCGCGGACACCGTTGTCGTCGGCGGCTGCAAGCTGGTCGCGCGCGGCGCCGGTCCGGTCGGGGCCGGGGTGCCGCTGGAGTTCGCCGATGTGTGGGGCAGCTATGTCGTCGCCCAGTTCGCGCTGGTCGCGGCCCGGCACATGCACGAGTACGGGACGACCTCCCGCCAGCTCGCCGAGGTCGCCGCCACGATCCGCAACAACGGCACCACCAACCCGGAGGCGATGATGTACGGGCGCGGCCCGTACACCGCCGACGACGTACTCGCGTCCCGGATGGTGGCCACACCATTCCACCTGCTGGACTGCTGCATCGTCGGCGAGGGCGGCGCCGCCCTCGTGGTCACGACCGCCGAACGCGCCCGAGACCTCCCGCACCCGCCCGTCGCCGTACTGGGCGGCGGCATGGAGTACCACCAGGCCGCGTATGCCAACCCGGCCCTGCACCGGGAGGTCGGACAACTCGGCCGGGACGCCGCCACCCGCGCCTACGCCATGGCCGGCATCGGCCCCCACGACGTGGACGTCTTCTCCCTCTACGACCCCAACTCCTTCGAAGTCATACGGCAGTTGGAAGCCCTGGGGCTGTGCGGGGAGGGCGAGGGCGGGCCGTTGGCCGCCTCCGGTGCCATCGCTGTCGGCGGCAAGCATCCCGTCAATCCGGACGGCGGCTGTCTGGCGTACGCGTGGAACGGCACCCAGCAGATGACGCTCAAAGTCGTCGAGGCCGTACGGCAGTTGCGCGGCACCGCCGTGCACCAGGTCGAGGGCGCGGAGCTGGCCGTCGTCGGCAACGCCGGATCAGGGGCGCAGCACTACGAGATGAGCGTCCTCGGGAGGATGCGATGAGCCGGCCCGTACCCGTCCCCACGGAGCTGTCCCGGCCCTTCTGGGACGCGGCGCGGCGCGGTGACCTGGTCGTCCCGCACTGCCCGAGCTGCGGACTGCGTTTCTTCGTGCCCGAGCCGGCCTGCCCGGGCTGCATGGCGCGGGACTGGCGGTACATGCCGAGCGCGGGCCGGGGGACCGTCTACTCGGTGACCATCGTCCACCGTGCGCCGGGTCCCGGGTTCGACACGCCCTTCGCGCTGGCGGTGGTCGACCTGGACGACGGAGGCACGCTGCTGACCCACGTCGACGCAGGCGAACCGAACAGCGTGGCCATTGGGATGCGGGTCCGAGTGGACTTCCGGGCGCTCACCGACGAGATTGCACTGCCGTACTTCGTACCGGACGCGGGTGACTGAAGGAGATGGACGCAGTGGCGAACACGCCGGTACGGGTCCCCAAGATGGCCGAGCTGGTCGCGGCACAACTGCGCCGCAAGATCGTGCGCGGCGAATTGGCCGAGGGGGAGGCGCTGCCCGCCGAGACGGCACTGATGGCGGAGTTCGCCGTGTCCCGGCCCACGCTGCGCGAGGCGTTCCGGGTGCTGGAGTCGGAGTCGCTGATCAGCGTACGCAGGGGCGCCCGGGGCGGGGCACGCGTGCAGACCCCGGAAGGCACGGTCGCCGCCCGCTACGCCGGGGTCGTCCTCGAATACCGGGGCACGACCCTCAAGGACGTGTACGACGCCCGCACGGTGATCGAGGCCCCGTGCGCCGGGCTGCTGGCCGAGCGCCGCACGGACGAGGACCTGGAGCGGCTGCGGGCCGCCGTCGCCGAGGCCGAGACGCTCATGGACGACCCGTCGGCGTTCATCCGCGCCCATATGGAGTTCCACGCCCTCGTCGTCGAACTGGCGGGCAACGAGACCCTCGGCGTCCTCAACGGCATGGTCCGCCACATCATCGACCAGGCGAACTGGTCTCACGTAGACCTCGACGCCGGCAGCCCCGAAAACATCCGCGCCAACCGCCGAGGCTTCCGAGCCCACGGCGCACTCGTCGACCTGGTGGCCGCCCGCCGCACGGAGGCCGCCGAGGAACTGTGGCGCGTACACCTCCAGGAGGCCGAGGACTACCTCCTGCAGAACAGATCCATGACGACGGTCCTGGACCTACTTGGATGAGGGGGCGCCCCAAGGGGCGCCCCAAAGGGGCGCGGGGAACTGCGCGACCAGCCACGACGGCGCAGCAGATGACCAACGGCCTCAACATGCCCCTCAGCCACCCTCGCGCAACTCCCGCACAATCGGCTCCCAAACCTCCGCGTCGATCTCATACGCGGTATAGAACGACACCCGATCCACCAACGCCCCGTACCGCCGCCGAATCTCCCCCGCAACCCCCTCCGGCTCCGCCACCACCGCAAACGTCCGCAGCACCTCGTCAGAGACAAGCCCACTCATCACCTCCCATTTGTCCTCCCGCCGGGACGTGGACAACGCGTGCAACTCGTCCCCGAGTTCACCCCACCCGTGCAGCTCCAGCACCCCGCGATAGGCGGGAGTGCTGCCGTAGAAGGCGATCTGGGCCCGGGTGCCGTCGATCGCGCGGGCCATCTCCTCCTCCGTACGGCCGGTCGCGGTCAGCAGCAGATGGGACACGGAGAAGTCGCTGCGCGTACGGCCGGACGCGGCCAGCCCCGCCCCGACGGTCGGCAGCGTCACCTCCCGCAGATACCGCTCGGTGGTGAAGCCGTGCGCGAGGAGCCCGTCGGCGACCTCGCCCGCCACCCGGGTCATCGCCTCGCCGACCGCCGCCACGAACACCTTGGGTGGGCCGCCCGGCGCGGGCGGCGGAGAGAAGAACGGCGACATCAGGGTGTGCGAGTAGAAGTCGCCGCGGAAGTCGAGCTTCTCGCCCTCGTTCCAGGCGGCCCAGATGGCGTGCAGCGCGCTCACGTACTCCCGCATCCGCGCCGCGGGCCGGCTCCACGGCATGTCGAAGCGCCGCTCGATGTGCGGTTTGATCTGGCTGCCGAGGCCGAGCGAGAACCGTCCGCCCGCGTAGGTCTGCAAGTCGTGTGCGGTGTACGCGAGTTGCATGGGGGAGCGGGCGAAGGCCACCGCGATGGCGGTGCCGACCTCAAGACGGTCGGTGTGTTCGGCCGCCAGCACCAGCGGCAGGAAGGGGTCGTGCTTGGACTCGGACGCCCACAGACCGTCGTAGCCGGCCTTCTCGTGGTGGCGGGCCTCCTCGACCACCTCGGCGGTGCCCCAGACATTGAGCTTGCCGTCGACCTTCATGCCGCTCCCTCTCCTGTTCCTGTGCTCATGCGCTCATGCCGATGCGTCGCGCCAGCAGCTCCCGGTGGAACGCCGGATCGCCGAACAGCAACTGTGATGTCTTGGCCCGCTTCAGATACAGATGGGCCGGGTGTTCCCAGGTGAAGCCGATGCCCCCATGGACCTGGATGTTCTCCGCCGTCGCCTGCAGACAGGCGTCGGAGCAGAAGGCCTTGGCCAGGCTCGCCACGGCGGGCAGTTCCGGGTCATCGTCGTGGGCGGCGAGCAGCGCGTAGTGCGCGGCTGCACGCGCTGACTCCACCTCCAGGAGGACGCCGGCCAGCAGATGCTTCACGGCCTGGAAGGAGCCGATGGGCCGCCCGAACTGGTGGCGCACCTTGGCGTACTCCACCGCCATGTCGAGCGCCCGGGAGGCCACGCCGACCTGCTCGGCGGCCAGCGCCACCGCGGCCCGGTCGAGCACCTCGGCCACCAGGTCCCAGCCGTCGCCGTGCGTACGCAGCCGGGTCGCCGGCACGTCGTGATAGTCGAGGCGCGCCTGCCTGCGGGTCGTGTCCATCGTGGGCAGCGGCTCACGGGTCAGACCGGCCGCGTCGCCGTCCACGACGAAGACGCCGATGCCGTCGCCGATGCCGTCATCGGTACGGGCGACGGTGAGGACGACATCGGCGGTGGCGCCGTCGAGGACGAACATCTTCTGCCCGGTCAGCAGCCAACTCCCGCTGCTCTCACGGGCGGTGAGGCCGACCCCCGCCGCGTCCCAGCGGGCGGAGTCCTCGGTCAGGGCCAGCGTCCCGACGAGTTCACCGGAGGCCAGGCCCGGCAGGAGGCTCTTGCGGGCGTCCTCGTCGGCGGAGCGCAGCAGCGTGGTCGTGGCGAGCACCGCAGAGGACAGGAACGGTGCGCACAGCAGCGCACGGCCCGTCTCCTCCATGACCACGCCCACTTCGACCGGCCCGCACCCGGCACCGCCGTACTCCTCCGGCACCGCCAGCCCCTGAAGCCCCAGCTCGGACCCCATCCGGCGCCACAGCGCCGGGTCGAAGCCCTCCGGGGTCTCCATCAGCCGCCGCACCTCGGTCTCCGGCGAGGTGTCCGCCAGGAACGCCCTTACCGTGCGCCCCAGTTCGGCCTGCTCCTCGCTGAACGCGAAGTCCATGCCTCAGCCCTCCCCACCGGCTCGGCGACCGGCACGGGACGCGATGATCTTCTCGACGACGGCGATGTGGTCCGGTGAGTGCATGCTGTCCCGCTCGGCGAGCAGCGCCGGTTCCAGTACGGTCGCGAGCGCCTGCTCCAGATGCAGGTTCACCGCGCGCTTGGTCTCGCGCAGTGCCTGCGTGGGCAGCGCGGCCAGCCGTCCGGCGAGGTCCATGGCCTCGTCCAGGAGCTTGTCCTTCGGTACGGCACGGTTGGCGATGCCCAGCCGGACCGCGTCCTCGGCGCTCACCCGGTCGCCGAGGAACAGCAGCTCCTTCGCCCGGGTCAGCCCGACCAGCAGGGGCAGTACGAGGGTTCCGCCGTCGCCCGCGACGAGCCCGACCTGGACATGCGGGTCGGCGATGTAGGCGTCGTCGGCGATCAGTACGAGGTCGCTGAGCAGGGCCAGACTGCAGCCGAGGCCGACGGCGGGCCCGTTCACGGCCGCGATCACCGGCAGCGGGCAGCGGACCATGCCGGTGATGATCCGCCGGGCCTCGTCGACGTTCTGCTCCCGGAAGGCCCGGTCGCGCTGGACCCGGGTCATGATGTCGAAGTTGCCGCCCGCACTGAACGCCCGCCCGCGCCCGGTGAGCACGATGACCCGTGCCTCGGGATCGTCGGCGACCGTCTCCCAGACCGACGCGAGACCGGAGTGCAACTCCTCGCTCATCGAGTTGAGTTGGTCCGGCCGGTTCAGCTCGATCAGCCGGACCGGTCCATGGGACGTCACCACCAGATCCGCCATGTCCACACCCACCGCCGCAATCCCAGAATGAGTCAGTAGAGTTGAATGGTATAACTAATTAAGCTCGCGGGGAACCGGTCGTGGAAGTGACGAGGCTGACGGAGGGCACGAATGCCGGAGCAGAAGTACGAGACCGTGCGGGCCGAGGTGGCGGACCGGATCCTCACCGTCACACTGAACCGCCCCGAGAGGCTCAACGCCTTCAACCCCCGGATGATGGCCGACCTGCTCGACGTCCTGGACGCGGCCGACGCCGACGACGACATACGGGTGGTCGTGGTGACCGGCGCCGGGCGCGGGTTCTGCGCGGGCGCCGATGTCAGCTCCGGCGGTACGTCCTTCGACCACCGCAAGGCCGGCGCCTGGCACCGGGACACCGGCGGCCGGGTCGCGCTGCGGATCTTCTCCAGTACGAAGCCGGTCATCGCGGCGGTCAACGGCCCGGCGGCGGGTGTCGGGGCCAGTATGACCCTGCCCATGGACATCCGGCTGGCGTCGACCTCGGCGAAGTTCGGGTTCGTCTTCGCGCGCCGTGGCATCGTGCCGGAGTCGGCGGCGAGCTGGTTCCTGCCCAGGGCCGTCGGGATGCAGCGAGCCATGGAATGGGTGGCGACAGGCCGCGTCTTCGGCCCCGACGAAGCCCTCGCCGCCGGCCTGGTCCGCTCCGTGCACCCGCCCGAGGACCTGCTGCCGGCGGCGTACGAACTGGCCCGGGAGATCGCCGAGAACACCTCCGCGATCTCGGTCGCCCTCTCCCGCCAGATGATGTGGCGGATGCTCGGCGAGCCCCACCCGATGGCCGCGCACCGGCTCGACTCGCGGATCATGAGTCAGATCGGCGGCGGCCCCGACCCCGTGGAGGGCGTCGAGTCGTTCCTCGCCAAGCGGCCGCCCGCCTTCCCGGGCCGGGTCGGCAAGGACATGCCGCCGGTCTACCCCTGGTGGCAGGAAGAGGAGTTCCGGCCCTTCGGGCAGTCGCTGGAGCAGGGGGACCGATGACGACGTTCGACTACATCGTGGTGGGCGCCGGTTCAGCGGGTTGCGTACTCGCCAACCGTCTCTCCGAGGACCCCCGGACGTCCGTGCTGCTGATCGAGGCGGGCGGCAGGGACAGCACCCCGCTGATCAGGATGCCCAAGGGCTTCGGCAAGCTCCTGGGCGATCCCCGGTTCGCCTGGCACTACCCGGTCGAGCCGGTGGGCCCGACCCGGAGGGTCGAACACTGGGTGCGGGGCAGGACGCTCGGCGGATCCAGCTCGGTCAACGGCATGGTCTACAACCGCGGTGACCGTGCCGACTACGACGAACTGGAGCGGCTCGGCAATCCCGGCTGGGGCTGGGACACGATGCTGCCGGTCTTCCGGCGGATCGAGGACAACGCCCTCGGTGCCTGCGAACTCCGGGGCGCGGGCGGCCCGTTGCACATCTCGACCGCCCGGCGGCCGGAGCCGCTGTGCGAGGAGGTGATCGCCGCCGGGACCGCACTCGGCTGGCGCCGCACCGACGACCTCAACGCGAGCGACGACGAACGCGTCGGCTACGCCATGGCCACCATCAGGAACGGGCAGCGGTTCAGTGCCGCCCGAGCCTTCCTGCACCCCGTCGCGAAGCGGCCGAATCTCACCGTGTCGGTGGACACCCTCGTGACGAGAGTCCTGACGGACAAGGGCAGGGCCGTCGGCGTGAGCACCCGCAGCGGAGGCCGGGAAGTCGCCGTGAGGGCCCGACGCGAGGTGATCCTCTCCGCCGGCAGCATCGCCACGCCCAAGATCCTCCAGCTCTCGGGCATCGGCCCGGCCGAGACATTGAAGTCGGCGGGCGTCGACGTCCTGGTCGACAGTCCGCACGTCGGCGGCAGGATGCGCGAGCACCGGTGTTTCGTCATCCAGTACCGGTTGAAGGACGACCTCGGCTACAACAAGGCCCTGAGTACCCCGCTGCGCCAGGGCCTGTCGGGAGTGAAGTACCTGGCGACCCGCCGTGGACCGCTGGCCGCCCCCGCCTTCGACGTCATCGCCTTCTTCAAGACCCGCCCCGAACTGGCCCGCCCGGACGCCCAGTTGCTGATCGCCCCGGTGTCCCTGATGCCGGAGGTCCCCGGCAAGGAGACCGGAGTCGAGCGCGAGCCCGGTGTGATGGGCCTCGGCTACGTCCTGCGTCCCACCGCCGAAGGAAGCCTGCACATCACCTCGGCCGACCCCGAAGCACCCCTCACGATCACGCCGAACTACTACGCCACCGATCACGACCGCGCCGTGGGCACCGCCCTCTTCCGCAGGATGCGGGACCTGTTCGAGACCGGGCCGATCGCCGACCGGATCACGGCCGAGACCCTTCCGGGCCCCGCCGTACACGAGGACCAGGAGATCATCGACGCGGGCCTGGAGCACGGGCGCTGCGGCTACCACGCCGTCGGAACCTGCGCCATGGGCCCGGCCGAGGACGACGTCGTCGACCCCGAGCTGCGGGTACGCGGCGTCGAAGGCCTGCGGGTCGTGGACTGCTCGGTCATGCCCACCATGGTCTCCGGGAACCTGAACGCACCGATCATGGCCATGGCCTGGCGGGCGTCCGACCTCATCCTCGGGGTGGCCTGAGTCCTGTGGGCGACGTGATCCCGGGCGGCCCGACCACGGGCCGGCGCGACGGTACGGGCCGACGAGATCTGGCTGAAACATTGTCGTAGTTTCCGTGAAGTGTTAGCGTCCGCCCGGCGGGCATTCAGTTGAATGCGCTGAACCATTCACCGCTGGACGGTAACCATGAGCGATGGTTTCCTGCACGAATCCCTCCGCGATGTCGACTGGGGGGTCGCCACCGCTGACACTCTCGCGGCCCCACCGCCGCACCCCGCCGAGCAGGCCGGTCACTTCCGGCAGTGGACCGACGACATCCGGCACCTGACCGGCGTCGCGGCCGACACGCACCGTATGGTCGCGGGCTGGCCGCAGCTCCAGCCCGACGGCCCCGGCGGCTGGGACCGGGCCGCCCTGGACCGCTGCGACCGCGCGCTCGACTCCCTCCTCGCACAGGGCACGCGGCCGAGCCTCACCCTGTTCGACCGCACACTGCCGCCCTGGCTGGACGTGGCGGGCGGCTGGCTCGCCCGCGACACCGCCGAGCACTTCGCCGCGTACGCCGCCGAACTGGGTCGGCGCTTCGGCGACCGGGTGGAACGCTGGATCACTTCCACCGACCTGGCCGGGCCCACCCTCGCCGACCATGTGGCCGGAATGTACACACCGGGCCGGGGCATCGGCCGCGCGGGCTTGTCCGCCGTCCACCACATCCTGCTCGCCAACGGCCTCGCCACCCAGGCCCTCAGGGCCGTCGGCGCGAGCGGCCGGATCGGCACCACGATCACCCTCGTCGGCGGCTACGCGGCCACCGACGACCCCTACGACAGGCTCGCCCTGGAGCGACTGGAGAGCTGGACCAACCGTCTCTTCCTCGACCCCCTGCTGCTCGGCGAGCACATGGTGACCGAGGACGACATCTCACCGGTGACGGCCACCGGCTGTGTACGCCCCGGCGACCTGGAGATCATCGCCACCGCACAGGACCTGCTGGCCCTGTCCTGGCACACCCCGTTCCGTGTCACCGCACCCGAGAACCTGCCCCGCGTGCTCCCGGCCGCGCACTGCCGCAGCGCCCTCAACGAGGTGAACCGCCTGCTCATGGGCCTCGGCTTCGCGATCGTCCCCTTCGAGGACGTGGAGACCACCGCCTACGGCTGGCCGATCATCCCCGAAGGACTCGCCGACGCCGTCGCGGGCCTCTACGACCTCTACGGCGACCTGCTGCCACCGCTCTCAGTCGTGGACAACGGCATGGGCGACCTCGACCTCGTCGACGGCACCGGACACAGCGACGACACCCGCCGCCGGACCCTGCTCCGCGCCCGGCTCTCCTGGCTGTCGGGACTCGTCGCGGCCGGGGTGGACGTGTGCGGCTACGAGTACTGGTCGGTCCTCGACAACCTGGAGGCCAAGTTCCGCTACACCCGCCTCTATGCGATGGCGGTCCCGGACCACGAGCCCGGGCCGCGTCCCCCGATGCCCGCCGACTGGCTGCACGACGGCGCCTTCGCCGACGCAGCCGCACCCGAGACGGGCGGCGCGGCCGGGCTGCGTCTGGTACCGGCCGACCCCCGGGCTCAGGGCGCCGGGGCCTCGTAGTCCCTGCCCCGGATCAGCCGGACCGGCGTGTAGACGAGCACTTCCTCGTCCCGCTGGTTGCGCACGCCGATCCGGCTGGTCACCACACCGCGGCCGGGCCTGCTGGAGGCCCGGGAGCCCGTGGTTTCGACGATGGCGTAGAGGGTGTCGCCGACGTACACCGGCCCCTGGACCGTGAGTTCCATGTGCAGGAAGGCAAGTCCCGTGCCGTGCAGCACGTTCGTCTGGAGGACGAGCCCTTCGGCGATGCAGTACGTCAGCGCCCCTGGGACCAGCCGCCCGGTGTAGCCGCCGTCCGCCGCGTGCGAGGCGTCCCAGAAGAGGGGCTCGTTGAAGCCGCCCCAGGTGACGAAGTTGACGAGATCCGTCTCCGTGACGGTACGGCGGGCGGTCCGGAAGACCTGACCCACCGGCATCTCCTCGTAGGTCAACCCCCGTACCAGCGGGGGGACTTCGGTGATGGTCTGCTCCGGCGACATGAACGGTTCCTCTCGTACGGGTGGACGCGGGTGGTGGTCACAGGTCGAGCGGGTGCTTGCCGGCCACGCCCTCGAAGTCCGGGGTGCGCTTGTCGCGGTGGGCGGCGAGCCCCTCGACGACCTCGTGGCCCGCGAAACCGAAGAACTCCAGCCCGAGCGAGGCCTCGAAGATCGGCTGCGCGGTGCGGTACCAGTGGTTGAGGGACCGCTTGGTCCAGCTGATGGCGCTGGCCGGCCCGGCGGCCAGGGCGGTCGCCACCCGCAGGCCCTCCGCGTGCACGTCCGCGTCGTCCACGCATTTCGACACCAGCCCGATCCGCTCGGCTTCCTCGCCGGTGAGCGTCTCGCAGGTCAGCAGGTAGTACTTGGCCTTGGCCATACCGCACAGCAGCGGCCAGCAGATGGCGGCATGGTCGCCGGCCGCGACCCCGAGCCGCGTGTGCCCGTCGACGATCTTCGCCGTACGGGCGGCGATGGAGATGTCCGCCAGCATGCCGATGACCAGCCCCGCACCGACCGCCGGGCCATGGATCGCGGAGACCACCGGCTTCGAGCAGTTGATCACGCCGTAGACCATGTCCCGGGCCTCGCGCATCACCCGGGCACGCACCGCGTACTCCTCGGTCATGGCCTCGATGGAGTCGAAGGTGCCACCTGCCGAGAACGCCCTGCCCGCCCCCTGGACCAGCACCGCACGGGTCTGTTCGTCCCGGTCGACGACCGGCCAGATCTCGGCCAGCTCGCTGTGCATGCGCGGATCCACGGCGTTGAGGTTCGGGGCGTCGAGCACGATCTGGAGCACGCCGGGCGCGGGCCGCTCGAAGGTCAGGCTCGTGAACGGGGCGTAGGGATCGGTCACGTCGCGCTCCTGGTGTATTCAGTGCGGATACTATAATTATCTAACTGTATCGAGGGATGGGCGGCAAGCAGCCCGCATGTGACATCGCACCGCATGTGACATCGCACAGGGAAGCACTGCACCGGGGAACACCGCACCAAGGACGGGAAGCTCGGCATGGATCTCACCTTCAGCGAGGAACAGGACGAACTCCGCAAGGTCGTACGCTCGTTCCTCGCCAAGCACTCCGACGAGACGGAGGTACGCCGCCTGGCCGCCGACCCGACGGGCCACGACCCCGTCGTCTGGCGGCGGATGGCCGGCGAACTCGGGCTCCAGGGTCTCGCCGTACCGGAGGAGTACGGCGGCTCCGGCTTCGGCTACGTCGACCTCGGGATCGTCTTCGAGGAGGCGGGCCGCGCGCTCCTGTGCGGCCCGTACTTCGCCACCGTGGCCCTGGCCGCCGAGGCACTCCTGCGCTGCGCCGACGAGACCGCCCGTACCGAGTTGCTCCCGGGCATCGCCTCGGGCGAGACGGTGGCCACACTCGCGCTCACGGAGGACAGTGGCCGCTGGGACGAGCAGGGCATCCGGCTCACGGCACACGAGACGACGGACGGATGGCGGCTGACGGGCGCGAAGACATACGTCCCCGACGGACACCTCGCAGACCTGCTCCTGGTCGCGGCTCGCACCGAGTCGCCCGGGATCAGCCTCTTCGCGGTCGAGGCCACCGAAACGGAATCGCGGGGCCTCACCCGCACCCCCCTCTCCACCCTCGACCAGACCCGCAGACAGGCCAGGCTGGAGTTCACGGACACCCCGGCCCGGCTCCTCGGCACCGAGGGCGAGGCATGGCCGGGCCTTGCCCACACCCTTGCCACGGCCTCCGTCCTGCTGGCCGCCGAACAGGTCGGAGGAGCGGCGGCCGCCCTGGACGCGGCCGTGGAGTACGCGAAGATCCGCGAGCAGTACGGCCGGCCCATCGGCTCGTTCCAGGGGATCAAGCACAAGTGCGCCGACATGCTCATGGAGATCGAGTGCGCCCGCTCGGCCGCGTACGGCGGACTGTGGGCGCTGGACGCGGGCGACGAGACGGAGACCGCGATCGCGGCGGCCCTCGCGCAGGCCTTCTGCTCGGAGGCGTTCACCAGGGTGGCCGGCGACAACATCCAGGTCCACGGCGGAATCGGCTTCACCTGGGAACACCCCGCCCACCTCTACTTCAAACGGGCCAAGAGCAGCGAGGCGCTGCTCGGCACACCGTCGTACCACCGCGAACTGCTGGCCGCGCGGCTCGGCATCTGATCACCGGCAGAGGAGAGGTCATGGAACTGGACTTCGGGCCCGCCGTACGCGAATTCCGCGACGAGGTGCGGGACTGGCTCGCCGAACACCTCGTGGGGGAGTTCGCCGAGCACCGGGGCGTGGGCGGCCCCACCGACGGCGAGGCCTGGGAGGTCCGCCTCGCCTGGGACCGCGAGCTGTCCGCCGGCCGGTGGCTGGGCGTCGGCTGGCCCCAGGAGTACGGGGGCAGAGGCCTCGGTCTCCTGGAGGAGATCGTCTTCGAGTACGAGTACGCCCGCGCGAACGCCCCCTACCGGGCCACGGTCAACGCCCTCGACCTGCTCGGCCCGATGCTGCTCCAGATGGGCAGCGAGGCACAACGGAAACGCTTCCTGCCGCCGATCCTCGCCGTCGAGGAACTGTGGGGCCAGGGCTTCAGCGAACCCGGCGCCGGCTCCGACCTCGCCTCGGTCCGCACTCGGGCGGAACGAGACGGCGACGAGTGGGTGGTGAGCGGACAGAAGGTGTGGACCTCGTTCGGCGTCCACGCGGACTGGCTGTACGTCCTCACCCGCACCGACCCGGAATCCGTACGCCACAAGGGCCTGACCCTGCTGCTCCTGCCCACCGACCAGCCGGGCGTGGAGATCCGCCCCATCCGCAACCTCGCCGGCCAGGACGAGTTCGCCGAGGTGTTCCTCTCGGACGCGCGGACCGGCGCGGACATGGTCGTGGGCGAGGTCGGCCAGGGCTGGCGCACGGCGATGGCCACCCTCGGCATCGAACGCGGCACCACGCTCCTGCCCCAACAGCTCACCTTCGAACGGGAGGCCGAGGCGCTGATCGACCTCGCCCGGGCCCGGGGCGCGCTCGACGATCCGATGCTGCGCCGCCGGATCGTGGACGCCTGGATCTCCGTACGCATCATGCGCACCACCAACCTGCGGACCCTCGCCGAACTCACCGCGGGCCGCACTCCGGGCGCGCAGGCGGTCACGGCGAAGCTTTACGCGTCGACGCGGCACCAGCAACTGGGCCACCTGGCCATGGAGTTGGCAGGCCCGGCTGCACAGATCGTCGGCGAGGACTACGGCCTGAACACCCGGCAACGCTCGTTCCTGCTCTCCCTCGCGGAGACGATCTACGGCGGTTCGAGCGAGATCCAGCGCAACATTATCGGCGAGCAGCTGCTGGGCCTCCCGAAGGAGCCCCGCCCATGAGCACTGTCGAGGAGCGGCTGGACCGCATCGAGTCGCAACTGGCGATCCAGCAGTTGCCCATCCGCTACGCGTTCGCCGTAGACGCCCGGGACCTCGACGCCTGGGCCGACTGCTTCCGCCCCGACGTCGACATGGGACGTCACGGCCGCGGACGGCAGGTCCTGCGCCGGCACATCGAACCCTTGGTGCGTGGCTTCCGCCGGTCCGTGCACCAGATCTGCGGCCACCGGGTCGAGTTCACCGGCCGGGACACGGCGACAGGTGCCGTCTACTGCCGGGCCGAGCACGAGGTGGGGGACCGGTGGATCGTGATGGCGATCTGCTACCTGGACGACTACGCGCGTGTGGACGGCGAGTGGTACTTCTCCCGCCGCCGCGAACAGCACTGGTACGCGGCGGACGTGACGGAGCGCCCGCAGGCGGTGGACTTCTGTGGCTGGGAGGGAGCCGGGAAACCGGCATTGCCCGAGGCGTTCCCTTCCTGGGCGCCTTTCTGGACGGACTGGAAGGAGACGTGATGGCACGGTTGTCCGGGAAGACGGCGCTGATCACCGGCGGAGGGCAGGGCGTGGGCCGCGGTATCGCGCTGGCGCTGGCCGCCGAGGGAGCGTCCGTGGTGATCACCGGCCGCACGGAGGGCAAGCTGAAGGACGCGGCCGACGAGATCGCTGGGCGGGGCGGACGGGTGCACACCGTCGTCGGGGATGTGGGGGAGCGGGCGGACGTCGACCGCATGGTGGCGGAAACGGTGGGGGAGTTCGGCGGGCTGGACGTGCTGGTCAACAATGCGCAGTCCTCGGTCCAGCGCCGGCTGGAGCAGACCTCGTACGACGATGTCGAACTCACTTACCGCAGCGGCCCGTTGGCCACGTTCCACGCGATGCAGGCGGCTCTGCCGTATCTCCGGGCGAGCCGTGGCAGTGTCGTGAACCTCGGGTCGTCGGCGGCGGTGCAGGGTGAGGTGAGTTTCGCGGCGTACGCGATGGCGAAGGAGGCGGTCCGGGGGCTGACTCGGGTGGCTGCTCGGGAGTGGGGGGTGTACGGGATACGCGTGAACGTCGTCTGTCCGGCGGCGCTGAGTCCGGCGGCGGAGGCGTACTTCGGGGATCACCCGGAGAAGGCGAGGAGTGTGATCGCCGGGATTCCCTTGGGGCGGATGGGCGACCCGGAGAGGGACATCGGGCGGGCGGTGGTGGCGTTGGTGAGTGATGACATGGGGTATCTGACGGGGGCGACACTGATGTTGGAGGGCGGGCGGACGCTGATCGGCTGAGGCGGGGTTTGTTTCGCCCCCGCCGCCCCTACCCGTTCCCATCCTCGGGGGCGCTGCCCCCGAACCCCCGCTCCTCAAACGCCGGAGGGGCTAAATACCCAGCCCGTCCGGCGTTTGAGGAGCGGGGGTTCGGGGGCGGAGCCCCCGAGGATGGGACGGGTAGGGGCGGCGGGGGCGAGAAAATACTGCTCGGGTGTGCCGAAACGCTGCCCCCGGGGCAACAGGTGGCCGGGAAAGTCTGTCGCTCGGTGGAGCCGTTACGCTGGTGTCGTGGCAGTCGTCGATGTATCCGAAGAGCTCAAGTCCCTCTCCTCGACCATGGAGTCGATCGAGGCCGTCCTGGACCTCGACAAGCTGAGGGCAGATGTCGCCGTGCTCGAGGAGCAGGCGGCAGCGCCGTCCCTGTGGGACGACCCGGAGGAAGCGCAGAAGATCACCAGCAAGCTCTCCCACCTCCAGGCGGAGGTGAGGAAGGCCGAGGCGCTGCGCGGGCGGATCGACGATCTGAGCGTGCTCTTCGAGATGGCCGAGGAGGAGGACGACCCGGACACCCGCGCCGAGGCCGAGACCGAGATGGCCTCCGTCAAGAAGGCGCTGGACGAGATGGAGGTCCGTACGCTGCTCAGCGGCGAGTACGACTCCCGTGAGGCCCTCGTCAACATCCGCGCCGAGGCCGGTGGCGTGGACGCCGCCGACTTCGCCGAGAAGCTTCAGCGGATGTACCTGCGGTGGGCCGAGCAGAAGGGCTACAAGACCGAGGTCTACGAGACCTCGTACGCGGAGGAGGCCGGCATCAAGTCGACCACCTTCGCGGTTCAGGTGCCGTACGCCTACGGCACGCTCTCCGTCGAGCAGGGCACGCATCGCCTCGTGCGCATCTCGCCCTTCGACAACCAGGGGCGTCGCCAGACCTCCTTCGCCGGTGTCGAGATCCTGCCCGTGGTGGAGACGACCGATCACATCGAGATCGACGAGTCCGAGCTGCGCGTCGATGTCTACCGGTCCTCCGGGCCCGGCGGCCAGGGCGTCAACACCACCGACTCCGCGGTGCGGTTGACCCACATCCCCACCGGCATCGTGGTCTCCTGCCAGAACGAGCGGTCGCAGATCCAGAACAAGGCCACCGCGATGAACGTCCTCCAGGCCAAGCTCCTCGAGCGCCGCCGCCAGGAGGAGCAGGCCAAGATGAACGCGCTCAAGGGCGACGGCGGCAACTCCTGGGGCAACCAGATGCGTTCGTACGTCCTGCACCCGTACCAGATGGTCAAGGACCTGCGGACGGAGTTCGAAGTCGGCAACCCCGAGGCCGTGTTCAACGGCGAGATCGACGGTTTCCTCGAAGCCGGGATTCGCTGGCGCAAGCAGCAGGAGAAGTAGGGTCTGCCGAAAACTCCTTGTCGACAAAGCAACCGCCGTTCACTGGACGGCGGTTGCTGTGTGTCTTGGGATGTCTGGGTTTTACATCACACTCACAGGGTCTGATGTGTGCCACCGGAGGAACAAGCGGACATTGCGTACGCAACGACCTTGACGTTCCCTTGGAAAATCGGAAGGGTAACGCGCGGCATGCGTATCTCTGGGGCGCATGTGAACCGGGGAGTGCCTACGGCGCTCCCTGTCGATCACCGCCCCGAGCGCGGCTCCACTGATGATTTCAGCTACTGGGGGTAGCAGCCATATGACGAATAAGACGCGGATCCGGGTCGCGCGGATCGCGGCCGGAGCGGTGATCGCCGCCGGTGCGTCCTTCACCGCCGCGGGCATTGCCTCCGCAGACGACGAGGAATGCGTGCTCGTGGTCTGTGCCGGTACGCCGAGCCCGGATCCGACCCCGACCGACACCGGGGTTCCGACCCTGCCCGAGGACCCGCCGCCCACCACGGCCGACCCCGAGCCCTCCGTGCCCGAGAACCCGGACCCGACCACGGCCGACCCGGAGCCCTCGGAGCCCGAGGAGCCCTCCACCGAGCCGAGCGAGCCCACCGAGGAGGACCCGACCGCCACGCCGACGGACGACGACGGCAGCGGCACGGGCGGCGACGACACCGACGGCGGCGGCAACAACGCCGACCCCGACGGTGGCTCCAACACCTCCACCCAGGAAGAGGGCTCCTCCGCCCTCACCGACACGGGCTCGGAGACCTCGGCCCAGGGTTCGGGCGACGAGCTCGCCGAGACCGGTGCCGCCGAGACGACCTTCCTGATCATCGGTGCGGCCACGATGATTGCCGGCGGTATCGCCTTCCGCGTCCTCCCGCGCCTCGTGGGCGGCCGTGGCGGCGCAGCGGCCTAGTAGTCGTACGTACGCACAAGGGCCCGGAGCGTCGTCGCTCCGGGCCCTTCGTGTGTTCTTGGTTCCTGGCTGCCTGATGGCCGGCTATGCCGTCTGGTGCGCCACCAGTGCCAGTGCCGCGATCAGTATTGCCAGCAGCGCGATCAGCGCCATCGGGTTGAGTCCGGCGAACGGGTTCTCCTGCTGGAGCCGCTCGCGGTTCGCCCGGCAGACGGGACAGCGTCCCTCGCTCACGGGCGACGCGCAGTTCGCGCACACCAATCGGTCGTACGTCATGCGCCTTGCCCTCCTTGCGCCGCTTTCCCCTACACAACGCTTGCGGGGACGCAACCGTTCCCCCGCCTACGCCTCCACTGTGCCAGGTTCCTCCGGAGGTCGCGCGGTTCGCTCCGGGGAGGGTGGCTTGTATTGTCTCGCGGCCAGCGGTTGTGTGTGGCTTGTCGCGCAGTTCCCCGCGCCCCTTTGTCGGGGCTACGCCCCGTACAAAAAGCCGCAACCACTCCCTAACCGTGACCGGAGCCTGCGCCGGGACACCCGGGTCGCGTAGGGTCTCGGTCGTCCGCCCCCGATGTCTCCGACGGCCTGTGGTGTATCCGTGATCCGATTCGACAGCGTCTCCAAGGTCTACCCCAAGCAGAACCACCCCGCCCTCAGGGATGTCACCCTGGAGGTCGAGAAGGGTGAGTTCGTCTTCCTCGTCGGGTCCTCCGGCTCCGGAAAGTCCACCTTCCTGCGGCTGATCCTCCGCGAGGAGCGGGCCAGCCACGGTCAGGTGCACGTCCTGGGCAAGGACCTCGCGCGCCTCTCCAACTGGAAGGTGCCGCAGATGCGGCGCCAGCTGGGGACGGTGTTCCAGGACTTCCGGCTGCTGCCGAACAAGACGGTCGCCGAGAACGTCGCCTTCGCGCAGGAGGTCATCGGCAAGTCCAAGGGTGAGATCCGTAAGTCCGTACCCCAGGTGCTCGATCTTGTCGGGCTGGGGGGCAAGGAGGAGCGGATGCCCGGTGAGCTGTCCGGTGGTGAGCAGCAGCGTGTCGCCATCGCCCGGGCCTTCGTGAACCGGCCCAAGCTGCTGATCGCCGACGAGCCGACCGGCAACCTCGACCCGCAGACCTCCGTCGGCATCATGAAGCTGCTCGACCGGATCAACCGGACGGGCACGACCGTGGTGATGGCGACGCACGACCAGAACATCGTGGACCAGATGCGCAAGCGCGTCATCGAGCTGGAGAAGGGCCGCCTCGTCCGTGACCAGGCGCGCGGCGTCTACGGCTACCAGCACTGACAGTCCCCCGAAAGGCTTGAGCACGCCATGCGCGCCCAGTTCGTACTGTCGGAGATCGGTGTCGGTCTCCGTCGCAATCTGACGATGACCTTCGCCGTCGTCGTCTCCGTCGCCCTGTCGCTCGCCCTGTTCGGCGGGTCGCTCCTGATGAGCGACCAGGTCAGCACGATGAAGGGCTACTGGTACGACAAGGTCAACGTCTCGGTGTTCCTCTGCAACAAGAGCGACGCCGAGTCCGACCCGAACTGTGCCAAGGGCGCGGTGACCGGCGACCAGAAGAAGCAGATCCTCGCCGATCTGGAGAAGATGAACTCGGTCGTGCAGAACGTCACGTACGAGTCCGCGGACGAGGCCTACAAGCACTACAAGGAGCAGTTCGGCGACTCTCCGCTGGCCAGTTCGCTCACCCCGGACCAGATGCAGGAGTCGTATCGGATCAAGCTCAAGGACCCGGAGAAGTACCAGGTCATCGCGACCGCCTTCGACGGGCGCGACGGGGTGCAGTCCGTGCAGGACCAGAAAGGCATCCTTGACAACCTGTTCGGGCTGCTGAACGGCATGAACTGGGCGGCCCGCGCGGTGATGGCGCTGATGCTCGTCGTCGCGCTGATGCTGATCGTCAACACCGTGCGTGTGTCCGCGTTCAGCCGTCGGCGTGAGACCGGGATCATGCGGCTCGTCGGTGCCTCAGGGTTCTACATCCAGGCGCCGTTCATCATGGAGGCCGCCGTCGCCGGGCTGATCGGCGGCGGTGTGGCCTGCGCCTTCCTGCTCGTCGCGCGGTACTTCATCATCGACCACGGGCTGGCGCTGTCCGAGAAGCTGAACCTGATCAACTTCATCGGCTGGGACGCCGTGCTCACCAAGCTCCCGCTGATCCTCGCGACGAGTCTGCTGATGCCCGCGCTGGCTGCGTTCTTCGCGTTGCGCAAGTACCTGAAGGTGTGACGCATGCCAAGGGGGCCGTTCGGTCAACCGACCGTACGGCCCTTCGCGTTGTCCTAGACTCACCGGCATGTCAGGCCGTGACCTGTTCGCACAGCCCCGCCGCGCAGGCCGCGGGGCGGCTCTGACGTTGCTCTTCGCGAGTGTCCTGGTCGCCGGTGCGGCCACCGGCTCGTTCCCCGAGCCCGCCGAGCGGAAGCCGGCCCTCCCGGACACCGCCCGCGCCGCCGCCCCCGCAGGTCACCACGAGGACGTCGCCGCCGCCGCTGCCGAGGCCATGGCCGACGGCAAGTCCCCCATGGAGGCCGCCGAGCGCGCCGTCAGCCGCAGCGGGGACCGCTGGGGGGCGGTGTACTCCCCGGGGGAGTACGAGGAGTTGGAGGAGGCCCTCGACGGCCAGTACACGGGCGTCGGGCTGTGGGCGCGGCGCGCGCGGGACGGCCGTATCGAGGTCACCAAGGTGCGGTCCGGGTCGCCGGCCGCCGTCGCCGGGATCCGCAGCGGAGACCGGCTGCTGAGTGTGGACGGCCAGGCGGTCGCCGGACGTCCGGTCACCGAGGTCGTCTCCTTACTGCGCGGTGACGCACAGGACGCCGCCGCCGGTACGACCGTCCGGCTCGGCCTGGAACGCGGCACGCGCGCGTGGAGCGAGACCGTACGCCGGGCACTGCTCTCCACGGACTCCGCGACCGTCCGGCAGGTCGCCGACAGCAAGGTCACCGTCATCAGGGTCGCCGCCTTCACCAAGGGCGTGGGGGACGTGGTCCGCACCGCCGTACGGCAGGCTCCCACCCACGCCGGGATCATCCTCGACCTGCGCGGCAACTCCGGCGGACTGGTCGACGAGGCCGTCACCGCCGCCTCCGCCTTCCTCGACGGCGGCCTCGTCGCCACGTACGACGTCAACGGCGAGCAGCGCGCCCTGCACGCCGATCCGGGCGGCGACACCACCAGACCCCTGGTCGCGCTCGTCGACGGCGGCACGATGAGCGCGGCCGAACTGCTCACGGGAGCCCTCCAGGACCGTGGCCGGGCGGTCGTCGTGGGCTCCAGGACCTTCGGCAAGGGCTCGGTGCAGATGCCGAGCCGGCTGCCCGACGGCTCCGTCGCCGAACTGACCGTCGGCCACTACCGCACCCCGTCGGGGCGCGGCGTCGACGGCGTGGGCCTCACGCCCGACCTCGACGCCGACCAGGGGGCACTGGAGCAGGCGGAGACCGTTCTGAGCGGGTTGGGCGACCCCACGTAGGCCCTTGGTAATCCCCTTTCCCGGGAGCGGGTCCCTAGTGCGAAAATGGTCAGCACTATGGCTAAGGAAAAAGGGCGGAAGCTGATCGCCCAGAACAAGAAGGCGCGGCACGACTACGCCATCATCGACACCTACGAGGCCGGACTGGTCCTCACCGGTACCGAGGTGAAGTCGCTGCGTCAGGGGCGGGCCTCGCTCGTCGACGGCTTCGTGCAGCTCGACGGGCACGAGGCGTGGCTGCACAACGTGCATGTGCCGGAGTACAGCCAGGGCACCTGGACCAACCACAGCGCCCGGCGCAAGCGGAAGCTGCTGCTGCACCGCGCGGAGATCGAGAAGCTGGAGTCCAAGTCGCAGGAGTCGGGTCACGCGATCGTGCCCCTCGCCCTGTACTTCAAGGACGGCCGGGCGAAGATCGAGATCGCGCTGGCGCGAGGCAAGAAGGAGTACGACAAGCGGCAGACGCTGCGGGAGAAGCAGGACCGGCGCGAGACGGACCGGGCGGTCTCGGCGGTGCGGCGCAAGCAGCAGCACGCGTAGCGCAAGGTGGCGCCGGGAATTAGGTGGCATCGGCGTGCGTTGGTCACGTACGATGGCAACTGCACCTCACCGAGGGTGCGCGTTCCTCTCCGGAGGGACTCCTCTTCGGAGGATTGAAAAAACAACATGGGGATGATCGGTTTCGACAGCGGCTGTCGAAGCAGGTGAAGCGTGTCGAGGAAGCGGCCATGATCTCGTAAACCACAGGCCGAAAAAAATAATCGCCAATTCCAACAGCGATTCTCCCAAGCAGCAGTTCTCCCTCGCCGCCTGATCTCAGGTAGCGACGAGCCTGCTCCTTACTAAAGGGAGTGTCAGCCCGGGGGTGTTCCCGACCCGGATCCTGGCATCAGCTAGGGGACTAAACCTTGATCCCGGTCACGGGGTGAAGAGGGAAATCTAACAGTGACTGGGCCCGTCGGCGACTTGTTCGCGTGATTGCCGGGGCCGAGAAAAGCACAGCGAACTGCACACGGAGAAGCCCTGATTCCGCACCGTTGGACGCGGGTTCGATTCCCGCCATCTCCACAATTCCCATGTTATGCAGTGCCAAAGGCCCCGTCGCTTTCGAGCGGCGGGGCCTTTGGCGTTCCCCTTTTGTGTCTTGCGTCTGAACCTGTGTCATGTCTATGGTGACCGTCGCGCCAGGCGGACCTGACCCGTTCGCCATCGCGCACATTCAGACTGCGGACGGGGGGAACCGCCGCCATGTCTGCCTCTTCGGACGGGCAGGACAGGTAACCCCTGCCTGCGTTCGTTCACGAGGGGGATGTTCTTCTTGTTCTTGCGAAGATCGACAAGACACTTCGCGCGTGCGGTTCCGGTCGTTCTCTCCATGGCTGTTCTGAGCACGGTCGCCGCCCGCCCCGAGCTGGCCGGACGGTACGCGGACGACTCCGCGCCCATGACCACCGTCGCCGACAGCTACGACGGATTCGACAGCGCCGCCGCGCAGCAGCTGCGGCAGGACCAGTGCCTGATGGCCGACGCGCTGCGCATCGGCGGTACGGGCATGTTCACCACCGCGCAGGACGCGCTCAACCAGACCCCGGACAAGCTGCACACGGCGGCGGACCGGGAGTACTGGAACGGCACTCCGCTCGCGACGGCGTTCCAGCAGGACAGGGCGGCCGCCGACAAGGAGGGCGACGCGCTGTACGCCCGCCTCGCCGAGTGGAAGAAGCCGGTGACGGGGCTGCCGACCCCGGGTGGGTTCACGTCCGTCGCGGACTTCCAGGACCCGCCGGGGCTGCCCGGCAGCGAGCAGAAGAGCTTCCACAGCCAGACCGGTCTCTCGCAGTGGATCTACGACCAGTTCTGGAAGACCGAGGACGACCTCTACGAGGACCCGACACCGGCGGCCGACGAGGCCACGCTGAAGGCCGTCAAGGACCTCGGCACCCCGTTGTACGGGCAGAGCCCGTCCGCCTCGGATCCGGACTGGAACCGGGCCTACGCGGAGCACCAGGCCTGGGACGGTCTGGTCAACTGGAGTCTGGAGCCGACGGGTTCGGACAACGCGCGGCTGTTCCTGGCGTCGGGTGGGTTCCCGCGTACGGCCGCGGAGCCGGGCACGGTCGAGTACCGGCTGGCCGTCGAGGACCTGAAGACGCGGTTCGCGGCGTGCGCGTGGCGCGGTCCGGTCGACCCGAGCAAGGTGCTGGGCAAGCAGGTGGCCGCCGCGTCGGCGGAGTGGCAGCAGGAGATCGCCGCGCAGGCCGCGCCCCGCAACCAGATCCTGAACGCCAACCGTGACGCGGTGAAGGCGCTCGCGGCCGGCTCCAAGGCGCTCGGCGAGATGCTGGGCCAGTCCTGGATCGCCGACCACCTCACCCGCTGGCAGAGCTACTGGTCCGCCGGCGGTCCCGGCTGGATCGGCGACAGCCCGATGGTCATCCACGCGAACGGCGCCGCCGACAAGTGCCTCGAAGTGGCGGGCGCCGGCAAGACCAACGGTTCGCTCGTGCAGATCTACACGTGCAACGGCGGCGCCGGGCAGAAGTGGCAGATCAAGGACGACACCCTCGTCAACGTCAACTCCGGCAAGTGCCTGGACGTGAAGAGTTCCGGCACCGCCAACGGGACGGCCGTACAGATCTGGACGTGCAACAGCAGTGCCGCCCAGAAGTGGGAGTACGACACCCACGCCACCACGCGGCTGTTCAACCCGGGCACCGGAAACTGCCTCGACCTCGCGACGTACGACAACAGCCGTGACGGGCGGATGTGGGACTGCAAGGGCACCGTCCCGCAGAAGTTCGACATCACGCCGTCCGGTCACCAGGGCACCGACAGCCTGGACTACCCGACGACGGCCCAGTTCACCAAGGTGAAGGCGGGCATCGCCGCCGCCCGGGCCGCTTCGGCCAGTCAGCTCGCGTCGATCAAGGCGCAGGCGGCTGCCGCCAAGAAGGCGGCCACAGCGTCGGACACGGCCACGCAGGCCGCGTACACGATCGCCGACCAGGCGGGTGCCCCCAGGGGCCGAGGTCTGCTGGTCGGGCTGCAGAAGGCGCAGGTCACGAAGGCGTCGTCGGCCGCGCTCGACGCGCTGGTGAAGGCCGGTGAGACCGCTGACGCGGCCACGCGTGCCGCCGCCGGGGACAGCGCGACCATCGCCGCGCGTGCGGTGACGCAGACGGCCGCGTCGAAGGCGGCGTTCCGTACGGCCGCCGCGCAGCAGGCCCGGGAGCAGGCGAAGGCCGCCGCCGACGCGGCCGCCGTACAGGCGCAGAACGCCAAGGACGCCCGGGATCTCGCCAAGGCCAAGCTGGGCGAGACGCAGAAGGCGGAGGCGGACGCGAAGGCCGCCGCCGCCGACGCCCGCGCCCACCGGCTGAACGCCGAGCGGGAGGAACAGACGGCGAGGGCGGAGAAGGAGACCGCCGCGCAGAAGCAGGCCGAGGCCGCCCAGCACCGGCAGAACGCCGAGGGGTACGCGGCCGACGCCAACCAGGCGAAGGGCCGGGCCGAGGCGTCCGAGACGACGGCGCGTGAGCGTCGTAAGGATGCCGAGGCGGCGCGGGACAACGCGAAGGGCAAGCGGGACGACGCGTGGGACGCCGAGAGCAGGGCCGACACGGCGCGGGCGAAGGCTGACGCGAAGGAGGCGTACGCCCAGGCGCACGACGCCGACGACCAGGCGACCGCGTCGCGGGCGGCGGCCGACGAGGCGGACCGGCACGCGAGTGACGCGGAGTCGGCGGCGGTGTCGGCCCGTGGTGAGGCGAACGCGGCGACGCGGGCGGCGGCCGATGCCGACGCGGCGGCGACGCGTGCCGAGGCGGCGGCCAAGCGGGCCCGTTCGGAGTCGGACGCGGCGCAGGCCGCCAAGCTGCGGGCGGACGCGGCGGTCCGGACGGCGACGGCCTCCGCGGCCGACGCCATCAAGGCCTCGCAGGTGGCCGCCCAGGCGGCCCGTACGGCGGACGAACTCGCCGACGAGGCTGAGAAGCACGCGGCCGAGGCGAAGACCCACGCCGACGTGGCCAAGGCCGAGGCCGCCAAGGCGGTCGCCGGTGCGGCGGACGCCGTCGGTCACGCGTACACGACCGCGCGGGCGGCGGAGGACGCCCGTAACTCGGCCCAGCAGGTGGCCGCTCCGGCGAACGACGCGATCCAGCTCGGCTCGCCGTACGTCACGACGGACTCCGCGGCGGGGCTCGCGGTCCTGACCGGCCAGTCGACGAAGACGATCGCCGAGCAGCAGGTGGCGGTCGCGGAGGCGCACGAGGCGAACGCGGCGAAGGTCGCGTCCCAGGCGCAGAGCACCGCGAACGCGGCGACGGGTGACGCGAAGGCGGCGCTCGTCCTGGCCTCGGAGGCCGCCGGATTCGCGGCGCAGGCCCGCAAGTCGGCCAAGGAGGCGATGGGTTACTCGGCGGAGGCCGCACAGTACGCGGCCGACGCGCAGCAGTCGCTGGCCCGCACCATCGAGTACGACCGCCAGGCGACGGAGGACGCGGCAGCGGCCGACCGGGCCGCCGGACGCGCGGAGAACTACGCCAAGGACGCCCGCGCCTCCGCCGACCAGGCGGCCCTGGACGCGGCGGCGGCCCGCCAGGCAGCGTCGGCGGCCGAGCAGGCGGCGAAGGACGCCCGCGCGGCGGCCGACCGGGCGGACGCCGAGGCGACGCTCGCGGAGGAGGCGGCGAAGGACGCCCAGAAGTACGCGGACTCGGCGCAGGAGGCCGCGGACTCCTCGGAGCGCAAGGGAGCCAACGAGTCGGTCGCCGAGGGCTCCGGCTCCGGCATCGAGGGCATCTTCTACGTCGTCGACAAGATGACCGACGCGGCCCCGGCCAAGCAGCTCAACCAGTGCGAGTACGTGCCCCAGGGCTGCACGGTGACGTACGAGCTGCGCCTCAACATCACCGTCAGCTACTACTACTGCGCCAACCCCGATGTCCCCGCCACCGAGACCGGCTGCCCCAAGGCCGACTGGGTGTTCCTCGAAACGAAGTCGTTCGAGGACCAGAAGCAGGAGTGGACCCACCACTTCAGCTTCGGGGACATCACCCGCATCGGCTGGCAGGCCCTTTTCGGGGAGACGGCCGGCGCGATCCTGTACGAGATCGTGCTGGGCGACATCGCCAAGTGCTACCACGGTGACAAGTCCAGCTGTGCCTGGGCCGCCACGCTCTTCGTACCGCAGGCGATGTTCACGAAGCTCGCCCAGGCGGTCAAGATCGCCGAGCGGGTCGAGATCGCCGTCAAGACCGGCGAGAACGCCGCGGACATCCTCGCGGACCTGAAGAAGATCTACGGGGAGGGCGCCCTCGACACCGCCGAAGCCATCCGCGCGTCGGGCATGGGACTGCGGGTCGCGACCTCCGTGGCGGAACGGTCCAGGATCGCCCGGGGCTCGCTCGACACCAAGCTGCTGGACAAGCTCAGGGACGCCGGCGTCAAGATCGACCGGGCGAACACGATCTGGATCGTCAACTACGCCAAGCCCGGTCTGCCCATCGCCTTCCTGGAGAAGGGCACGGTCAAGGCGGGCCTGACCCACATCGTCTACCGGCACGCCGGGGAGTTCGCGCACGTGGGGGTCCGGATCGAGGACATCCCGGCGATCGTGTCGAAGGCCCTCACCGACGGCGTGCGGGTCGGCACCCAGGGGGCC
The DNA here is from genome assembly GCF_053593675.1 of Streptomyces sp. NPDC002156. Lineage (NCBI taxonomy): Bacteria > Bacillati > Actinomycetota > Actinomycetes > Kitasatosporales > Streptomycetaceae > Streptomyces > Streptomyces sp. NPDC002156. The sequence goes on from NZ_JBSFDA010000004.1 coordinate 100,186, forward strand.
GGCAGGCCGATCTACGAGGTCACCTTCAACGGCAAGGTCCAGCGGATAGCCGTTAGCGTGGGCGACAACGGATTCGTGATCGGAGCCAACCCCGCATGACCCTCGAAGAACCGCGCCACCTGCTCGTGCAGGCGCGGGGCGAACCGTCTCCGCTGTACGGGACGGAGGACCCCTGGGCCTACGACGACCTCGGCGCCTTCACCGTCTCCGTCCCGCTGGACGACGAACGGCTGCTGCTTCCGGCGGAGTTGGCGGAGGCACTGGGCTCCTGGTCCCTGTCCCGTCCGCCGGGCGGGTTCACCTCCCGTCCGGATCTGCGGGGGCACGTCAAGCGGGGGCTGGCGGTCGCCCAGCGGCTGGCCCGGCAGCTCGGGCCGGCCTGGTCGGTCCGGTTCTGGGACGAGCGGCACAGCACCGCGAAGTGGGTGTGCTGGGGGTGCGACCGGCTCCACTGGGAGCGGGACAGCCATGGCACGCCTCCGCACCCGGTCGACCTCACGGTCGAGGGTGAGTTCAAGTTCGGTCCGCTGCGCTCGGAGGGGTTCGGGGACTTCTTCCCGGACGATCCGGCCGCCGCGCTGGCCCTCTCCGACGGTCTGGTCGCCGATCTGTACGGGTGGGCGCGGACCATCGACAGCACGCTGAACCTGGACCTGCGGGACCGGGTCGACGGCAAGTACGACGCCGAGTGGGAGCGGCTGTTCCGCGAAGGGGCGGAGCTGGCGAGGCGCGTCGCGCTCGAGCTGGGTCCGGACCGGACGGTGACCTACAAGGGAGTGGCCCATGGCGGCCTGGCCGCGCTGACCTCGGTCAGCTGGCGAGGGGACCGTCAGGTGTAGGCGCGCTCGCGGGTGCGCTTCGGATGTGGCCGGTGCGGCGGGGAGGGCTCATGAGCCTCCGCTGCACCGGCCACGTCGCGTTCAGGGCGCCGCCCGAGCCACCGTGCTCGCCCGTTCCGTCAGGCGGGGCGGCAGCAGGGTCGCCTCCGGGGTGTGGCCCGTGCCGTTCAGTTTCCTCATCAGGAGGTCCACCGCCCGGGCCCCCACCTCCGCCGACGGTATGGCGACCGAGGTGACCGGGACGGGCAGGTTCTCGGCCAGGTCGTCCGGGCAGATCGCGGTGACGGAGAGGTCGCCGGGGACCCGTAGGCCGAGTTGTTCGAAGGCGTCCATCAGGGGTTCCAGGATCGCCTCGTTGTGGACGACGACCCCCGTCAACGCCGGGTGCTCGCGCAGGAGTTGCTCCGCCACCACCTTTGCCCCGGCCGGGGTCGCCTCGCAGGGGTGCACCGAGGACGACAGCCCGCTCCGGTCCGCCGCGGCCGTGAACCCCTGGACCACGCGCTGGGCGAACGCGGTCCGGCGTACGTACACGGCGGGCGGTGAGCCGATCAGGGCGATCACCCGGTGTCCCAGGGCCGCCAGCCGCTCCACGCACAGTTCGCCCGCCGCCTTGAAGTCCAGGTCGATGCAGGTCAGGCCGGCCGGGTCGGAGGGGAGGCCGATCAGGACCGACGGGAGGTCCAGTGTGCGCAGCAACGGCAGCCGGGGGTCGTCGAGTTGGACGTCCATCACGATCAGCGCGTCGACCAGTGCCGTGTCCGCCACCCGGTGCAGGCCGTCCTCGCCCTCCTCCTGGGTGAGGAGCAGGACGTCGTGGTCGTGGCGGCGCGCGGCCGTCACCACCGACACCGCGAACTGCATGACCACCGGGACATGGATGCCCGCCCGTAACGGCACGACCAGCGCCAGTACGTTGGATCTGCTGCTCGCCAGGGCTCGGGCGCCGGCGTGGGGGCGGTAGCCGAGTTCCTTGATGGAGCGCTCGACGCGCTGCCGGGTCTCCTCGGAGATCGGGCGCTTGCCGCTGAGGGCGTACGAGACCGTGCTCGGGGAGACCCCGGCATGCCGTGCCACATCGGTGATCTTCACCATCACTCGCCTCCCAGCTCCACGGTCAGGAACCCGGTGCCCGCCTTCGCCCGTACCTCGCGTCCGCCCGTCGCCAGTCCCCACGGCGCCGACGGATCGCTGCACGAGGCCCGCAGGGTGTCGCCCTCGCGGACCACCGTGAACGTCAAGTCGCCCACTGGGACGGTCACTTGGGCGCCGCGCTCCAGGCCGTACGCGTGCAGGGTGACCCCGTCGGCGTACGGGTAGTCGGGGCGGTCGTCCACCGCGCCGACCGGGATCACCGAACCGGGGCGTACGAGCAGCGGCACGCTGTCGAAGGCGTGCTGTTCCCGCACCCAGCGGGGGCCCGTCACCGTCCGGCCGGTCAGGAAGTGGGTCCACTCGCCCTCCGGGACGTAGTACGAGACGTCCCCCTCGTCGCTGAACACCGGCGCCACCAGCAGGTCCGGGCCGAGCATGAACTGCCGTTCCAGGTAGGCGCATCCGGGGTCGTCCGGGAACTCCAGGACCATCGCGCGCATCATCGGGACGCCCTCCGCGCTCGCGGTGCGGGCGGCCTCGTAGAGGTAGGGCATGAGGCGGAGCTTCAGCCGGGTGAACAGCCGCAGGACGTCCACGGCCTCCTCGTCGAACAGCCACGGCACCCGGTAGGAGGAGCTGCCGTGCAGCCGGCTGTGGGAGGAGAGGAGGCCGAAGGCCACCCAGCGTTTGAAGAGCGCCGGGCTCGGGGTGCCCTCGAAGCCGCCGATGTCGTGGCTCCAGTAGCCGAAGCCGGAGAGGCCGAGCGACAGTCCGCCTCTCAGCGACTCCGCCATCGACTCGTACGTCGCCTCGCAGTCGCCGCCCCAGTGGACCGGGAACTGCTGGCTGCCGGCCGTCGCCGAACGCGCGAACACGACCGCCTCCCCCTCGCCGCGGTGCTTGCGCAGCACGTCGAAGACGGTCCTGTTGTAGAGGTACGTGTAGTAGTTGTGCATCCGCTCCGGGTCCGAGCCGTCGGCGAACTCCACGTCCAGCGGCACCCGTTCACCGAAGTCGGTCTTGAAGCAGTCGACGCCCTGCGCGAGCACGGCCTCCAGCTTCGACGCGTACCAGTCGCGGGCCGCCGGACTCGTGAAGTCGACCAGGGCCATGCCCGGTTGCCACAGGTCCCACTGCCAGACACTTCCGTCCGGTCTGCGGAGGAGGTGGCCAAGTGCCTTGCCTTCCGCGAACAACGGCGACCTCTGCGCTATGTACGGGTTGATCCAGACGCTGATGTGCAGGCCCTTAGCCTTCAGCCGCTGGAGCATGCCCTCGGGGTCGGGGAACACCCGTGGGTCCCACTGGAAGTCGCACCAGTTGAACTCGCGCATCCAGAAACAGTCGAAGTGGAAGACGGAGAGCGGGAGTTCACGCTCCCGCATGCCCTCGATGAACGACGTCACCGTCTCCTCGTCGTAGGAGGTGGTGAAGGAGGTGGAGAGCCACAGGCCGAACGACCACGGCGGTGGCAGCGCCGGACGGCCGGTCAGGGCCGTGTACTTGCGGAGGATGTCCTTCGGGGTCGGGCCGTGGATGACGTAGTACGTCAACTGCTGTGTCTCAGCGCTGAATTGGACACGGGACACCGCCTCCGAGCCGACCTCGAAGGAGACCCGGCCGGGGTGGTCGACGAAGACTCCGTAGCCCGCGTCCGTGAGGTAGAACGGCACGTTCTTGTAGGCCTGTTCGGTTGCCGTGCCGCCGTCCGCGTTCCACATGTCGACGACCTGGCCGTTCTTGACCAGCGGTCCGAAGCGTTCGCCGAGGCCGTAGACGCTGGTCCCGACCCCCAACCCCAGCTGCTCGCGCAGGTAATGGGCCCCGGTCGTCGCGTCCCGCATGATGCCCATGCCCTTGGGCCCGCTGCTGGTGAGGACGCGGCCGTGGGCGAGGAAGTCGACGTGCCAGGGGGTGGTGCGGCTGACCCGGATCGAGAGGGTGCCGGAGGTCAGGGTCGCGTGTTCCTCGTCGTACTCCGTGTGGGCCGTCAACTCCTCTTTCTGCACCTCGAACTGGGGGCTCTGCGGCTGCTCGCCCTGGAAGTGCGTGAACGTGACGCCGATGACGTCGGGCATCGGGGCGTGCGCGCTGATCGTCACGACGGGTCCCTTCAGCAGGTCGCCGCGGTGGCGGATGGGCTGGGTCGGCGCGTGGATGTCGAGCGTGCCGTCGGTGTCCGTCACGTCGAGGACCTCGACCGGGTGGGCCGCGGTGACGCCCTCGCGCAGCAGCCAGTAGCCGTCGGTGAACTTCACGTGGGGGGTCTCCTTGCTGCTGGACTACTTGACGGCACCCACGGCGATGCCGCGAGTGAGCGTTCGCTGGAAGACGAGGAAGAAGACGACAGCGGGCAACACGCCCAGCAGGGCGGCCGCGTTGGTCATCGTGGCGTCCATCAGGCGCTGGCCCTGGAGGACACCGAGGGCCACCGACACCGTCTGGTTGTCGTTGGAGATCAGCATCACCAGGGGCAGCAGGAACTCGTTCCAGGTCCAGATGAAGAAGAAGACGAGGAGGACACCGAGCGTGGGGCGGCTGACCGGGACGACGATCCGCCACAGCACCTGCCACTTGTTCGCGCCGTCGATCCGCGCGGCCTCGATGATCTCCCGGGGGAACTGGCCGAGGACGGAGGAGAGGAGGTACGTACCGAAGGCCGCCTGGACGACCGTGAAGACGATGATCACGCTCAGTCGGGTGTCGTACAGGCCGACTTCCTTGCTCAGGTAGTACACCGGGTAGACCAGCGCCTCCTGCGGCAGCATGTTCGCCAGGACGAAGAAGGCCAGGACCCAGGTGCGGCCCCTGATCCGGCCGATGCCGATCGCGTACGCGTTCAGGACCGAGAGCACAGTCGCCAGGACCGCCACCGAACCGCTGATCAGCACCGAGTTGACGAGCTTCTGCCCGAAGTCGACCCGTTCCCAGAAGTCCTTGACGCCGTCGAGGTACAGGCCCTCGGGGAGGCTGAGCGGGCCGTTCGCGGAGTACTCGGCGGGCGACTTCACGGCGTTGACCGCGACGATCAGGAACGGCACGACCATGAACAGGGCCGCGAGGACGAGGGCGATGAGCACCGGGTAGCGGCGCAGGGCGGTCGTCACGTACGGGCTCCTTCCTCGGCGTCCTCCGCACGGGTCTGGAGTTTCAGGCCGATCAGCGAGAGGGCGAGGATGATCACCGTCAGGACGGTGGAGACGGCGGCGCCGTAGCCGACCTGGGTCTTCTCGAAGAACGTGGTGAAGGAGAAGTAGGACGGCACGTTGGTCGCGCCGCCCGGGCCGCCCTTCGTCAGGACGTACACCGCGCCGAACACCTTCAGCGCGGCGATCGTGCACCAGGTGAGGACGACGTAGATCTCGGGCCGGATCTGGGGGACCGTGATGTGCCGGAAGCGGCGCCACCAGCCGGCGCCGTCCAGTTCGGCGGCCTCGTAGAGCTGCGGGTCGACGCGTTGCAGGCCCGCCATGAAGACGACCAGGGGGAAGCCGAGCTGCACCCAGACCATCACGCCCATCACGCTGTAGAGCGCGATGTCCGGGTCGCCGAGCCAGTCCTGCTGCCAGGAGCCGAGCCCGACGGCTTTCAGCAGCTCGTTCAGCGAGCCGTTCTCGGGCGCGAGGATCCAGCTCCAGACGATGCCGGCGACCGCGATCGGCAGCACCTGTGGGAGGTAGAAGCAAGCGCGGAGCACGGCCGCCCAGCGACTCCCGAAGTGCTTGCCGACGTAGTCGAACAGGGCGGCGGCGAGGACGAGTCCGAGCGCCGTCGGTACGGCCGCCATCGCCACCACCATGAACAGGCTGTGCCGGAACGACGCCCAGAACTCCGAATCGTCCAGCAGCGCCCGGTAGTTGGCGAGCCCCGACCACTCCGGGCTGCCCACACCCCGCCAGTCGGTGAAGCTCACCCCGGTGTTCATCAGGAACGGCACGACGATCACGGCGAGGAAGGCGAGGGCCCCGGGGAGGAGGAAGAGGGTGTACGAGTCCCTGCGGCGCCGCGAACTCCGGGGGCGGTGCCCGGAGTTGGTGAGACCGTGTCGGCTGCCGGCCCGTTCGACGGTGACCGTCATGTCTTCGGTACGCCCTTGTCGTACGCCTCCTGCAACGAGTCGAGGACCGCGTCCGGTTTCGCGCTGCCCGTGATCAGTTTCTGGACCTCGGAGACGAGGACGTCGTAGAAGCCGGGGACCGGCCAGTCCGGGTAGAAGGCGAGCCCGTCCCGGTCGGCGAGGGTGTTGAAGTCGGCGATGAGCGACTTGGCCTGCGGGTCGGTGACGGCGGCCGGGTCGGCGGCCACCGGGACTCCGCCCTTGTTGCCGAGCAGGTTCTGGATCTTCTTCGACAGGGTGATGTCGATGAAGTCGTAGGCGAGTTCCTTGTTCTTCGCCCCCTTGGGGACGACCCACAGATTGCCGCCGGAGCCGAGGGTGAGGCCGGTGTCGGGCCACAGGAAGGTGCCCCAGTCGAAGGTCGCCTCGCTCTTGAAGCGGCCGTACCACCAGCTGCCGGAGAAGAGGATCGGGCTCTTGCCCTGGATGAAGGAGACCCCGGCGTCCTCAGCCTTGAGGCTGCTGGACTTCTCGCTGATGTACCCCTCCTTCACCCAGTCGGCGAAGGTCTCGGCGCCGTACGTCCAGGCGGCGTCATGGAAGTCCGTCCTGCCCTTGTACAGCTCGTACTTGTCGACCCAGGCGCGGTCCGCCTTCGACAGGGCGAGCTGGTACAGGTACTGCTGGGCCGGGTATTCGGCGCCGGCGCTTGCCAGCGGGGTGATGCCCTCGGCGACGAACTTGTCCATGGCGGCGGTGAGTTCGTCGAACGAGGTCGGCTCGGCGATCCCGTGCTGCTTGAAGAGGTCCTTGTTGTAGAACACCATCGTGTACTCGGCGTAGTTGGGCACGCCGTACCAACTGCCCGTCCCCATGACGCCGTTGGCGTCGTACTGGCTGGTGGTGCGGACTCCGGCGCCGATCTTCCTGTCCCAGCCGCGCTTCGTCACCTCGGCGGTGAGATCGGTGAGCAGGCCCTGCGTGGAGAGCAGCCCCGCCGTCGCGTTGCCCTTGTTGTACTCCATCAGGTCGGGCGCGTCGGAGGAGTTGAGGACCATCGGGGCCGTCTTCTGGATCTGTTCGAAGCCCTTCTCCTCGAACTTCACCGTGACGCCCGGATGCGTTGCCTCGAACTCCTCGATGGCCGCGTTCCAGGCCACGGCCATCGCGCTGTCGGGGCCCTCGTAGTGCCAGAGGCGGAGGGTCTTCCCGTCGGACGACCCGCTCTCCGAGCCGCCGCAGGAGGTCAGCAGCAGGGCCCCGGCCAGGCCCGCCGCCGCTATCATCATGCACCTGCCATTCCTTCTTGCCGTGAACATCCAGTGCCTCCAGGGGAGTCGGATGGATCTCGGTCACCCGTCACGCAGGGGGCGTCGAACTGATTCGACGTGGGTCGTCGAAGCGCTTCGACGGGCGAAGGTATGTGCCGCGTGCAACCGAGTCAATGGGATATACGCGAATTGGCTCGGCGGGCCGTGGTCAGTGACAGCAGCAGCGCGCTCGCAGCCGCCGCGACCGGAACGCCGTACCCCGCCGTGGCCGACACATGCTCCGCCGTCCAGCCGCCGGCCGCCGAACCGCAGGCGATGCCGCCGAGAAGGCCGGTCACCGCGAGGGTCATGCCCTCGTTCAGGCGGCCCTCGGGGGTGCGGCTCTGGACCAGGGTCATGTTCGTGATCATCGTGGGCGCGGTGGCCATCCCGGCCACGAGCAGCGCGCCCGCGAGGACGAGGAGCGAGCCGGTCAGGGCGGCGGCGAGCAGGGGAAACGTCATCAGGACCGTCATCGCGGCCAGACACCAGGGGTGCCGTCGCTCGGCGGGCCCGGTCGGCCGCAGCGCCCCGTACAGCAGACCGGCCGCGCACGATCCGGCCGCCTGGAGGGCGAGTACGGCACCGGCGGCCGCCTTGTGCCCCCGCTCGTCCGCGAAGGCGATCGTGACGACCTCCATCGACCCGAACACCGCGCCCGTGGCCAGGCATACGGCGAGCAGCGGGCGCATCCCCGGGGCGCGCAGCGGAGACGTACCGAACTGGTGAAGCCCTTCGACGCGGGGCCGGACCGGCGGCTCGGTCGACCGCTGGGCCGCGAACAGCAGCACACCCGTCATCATCAGCACCGTCCCGACCAGCGTGCCCGCCTCCGGGAACAGCGCCCCGCAGAGGAAGGCGGCCAGGACCGGGCCCAGCATGAAGCAGAGTTCGTCGGCGGACTGTTCGAAGGAGTTGGCGGTGTGCAGCGCCTTCTCGTCGCCGTCCAGGAGGTGGGCCCAGCGGGCGCGGGACATGCCGCCCGTGTTGGGGGTCGTGGCGGTGGCGGCGTACGCGGCGAAGAGGGTCCAGTCGGGGGCGCCGTGGTGCACACAGAGCAGCAGGGCGAGGGAGCCGAGGGCGGCAAGTGCCGTGGCGGGTACGGCGATTCGGGCCTGGCCGTACCGGTCGACGAGCCGTGCGGTCCAGGGGGCGACCACGGCGGTCGCGGCGAGCCCGGTCGCGGTGACGGCACCGGCGAGGGCGTACGAGCCGCGCGCACCGGCGATCATGATGACCGCGCTCACGCTGAACATGCCCATGGGGAGGCGAGCGATCAGGTTCCCGGCGGTGAAGGCGCGGGTGCCGGGGACGGTGAACAGGCGGCGGTACGGGCCGGGTGGGCGGGGTGTCCTCCTGGGCGTACGGGTACGGGGGCCGAAGTCGGCGATGACCAGGGTGTCCTGGGTGACGGTGGCGAGTGGTCGGGGGTGAGGGCGGGAGTGCGAACGAGCGCGGTCGTGAGGGGTTGGCTGCGGCATGTGTCCACCGTCGGCCCGAGCCGATCACCGGGTCCAACACCTGTTCCCCGCCCATTCACGCACTCCTGTTGTAAGTTCGCCGGATGCCCGCGTCTGTCCCGCACCACTCCGCCCCGCACCACCTCGACCCCCGCCTCCTGCACGCCTTCGTCGCCGTCGCCGAGGAGCTGCACTTCACCCGGGCCGCCGCCCGCCTCTATGTGGCCCAGCAGGCGCTGAGCCGTGACATCCGGCGCCTGGAACGGGAGTTGGGCGCCGATCTCTTCGTACGGTCGACCCGGCGGGTGACGCTGTCGGCCGACGGTGAGCGGCTGTTGCCGTACGCACGGCGGGTGTTGGCCGCCCACGACGAGCTGCTGGCCGCGTTCAGGGAGGCCCGGCCGCTGCTGGTGGATCTGAACTCGCCGGGGCTGGCGACCGGGCGCCGGGTGCTGCACCGGGCGCGTGAACTCGCCCCGGAGTGCGAGCTGATGGCCCGGTTCGAGAGCGGACTCACCTTCGCGGCGGGGGAGTTGCTCGCGGGTCGGCTCGACGCGTCGTTCGGACGGTTCGCGGGCCTGGACCCGGTGCTGCGGGCCCAGCTGGACCAACAGCCCGTGCGCTACGAGCCGATGGCGGTCGTCCTGCCCGAGGACCACCGGCTGGCGGAGCTGTCCGAGGTGCCGTTGGCCGCGCTGGCGGGGGAGACCGTGTACGCGGGTGCGGGAAACCCTCGTACACCGGAGTGGACCGATCTCGCACGTCAACTTTTCGAGGGGCGCGGGATCGACATCGCGCCACCCGCTCCGCTCGCTGTGGGCGACGAGGAGTTCCAGCGGATCATGGCCAAGATGCGGAATCCGATTCTCGTCGTGGTGGATTTTCCGCCCATGGATCGAACAGTGTTGCGACCCCTGGTCGACCCTGTCCCGTTCTCGCCCGTGTCGTTGGTGTGGCGGAGGGGGTTGTTGCATCCGGGAATCGATGCCCTTCGGCAGGCCGCGGCTCAGCTCTCGAGGGAGGAGGGGTGGCTGCGGAGGTCTGCTGACGGTTGGATTCCGGCCACCGATGTCAACATCATTTCGGTCCAGAAGTAACACATGGCAAACACGGCACCTCCATGTGCGCTACATTCGAGGCCCGGGTGCAGTGTGATAAATGGGGGCGCTCGGACCGGATGGGGGTCCGGTTCGAACATGGATGTACGAATAACCCGGAATCGTACGCGCACCCCGAAAGTTCCCGTGGGGGGATGTGCGTGCGTGTGAAGAAGTGGCGTGAAGACGCCCAACCGGAGTGGGCCGACAGCGAGGCCACGTCCGGAACCCAACAGCTTCCCGGAGTCGCTCCGGGCAGCACCGGTCCTGTTCCCCGGCAGAGACACGCCGGGGCACCGGCGCGCCCCGGGCGAACCGGAGGCAGAGGCGCGCATGCCCAGCCGCGTCAGGGCGAAACCGGACCGGCGGAACCGACCGGCCCGACCGATTCGATCGCGTCGCTCTCCAGCCGTCCCTGGGAGAACACCGCGGAGGCGGGTCACACCCATGACCCGCACGAGGTGACCGTCCAGCTCGACGGCGTCGGCCGGCAACTCGAGGAACTCCTCGTCCGGCAGGCCAAGGAGGGCGCGGACGCCGGCGCGGGTGACGGCCCCGTCTTCGTCGACGAGACCGGCCGCCGCAGCCGCCGCTACCGCCGGATAGGCATCGCCGTGGGCATCGCCTGCGCCGTGTACGCCGTCGTCATCGTCGGCACCCTTCTCTCCGGCAACTCGGACGCGCCCTGGCTGCCGGTACCGGGCCAGCAGGACGAGCAGCCGGCCGGGCAGGTCGAGACCTCGCCGCTGCCCGCCGAGTCGGTGCAGCCGTCGGACTCGGCCGGGGTCACACCGACCCCGGAGGCGTCGGTCAGCGCGGGGGTCACGCCGTCGCAGGGGAGCACCGCCACCACGCCGGGCGCCTCGTCCAGCGCCGTGAACCCCGGCCCGTCCGTCGAGCCCAAGCCCTCGGCCAGCGCCATCGTGCCCGGCCCGGGAACCACGTCGAGCGACCCGGACCCCGAGCCGTCCGCGACGGTGTCCAACTCGCCCGAGCCGAGCCCGTCGGAGACCAGCGGTCCCTCGCCCGACCCGTCGGAGTCCCCGGCCACGGACGGCGGCGCGGACGGCGGCACGGTCGCCGGCGGTACGACCGACCCGACCCCGATCGCCGAGAGCCCGGCCGAACCGAGTGCCACCGGCTCCGCCGGCGACCCGGTCTCCGCGTCGGAGTCGGCCACCACGACGGCCTGACCACCCTCCGCCCCACCGACCGCCGACTCCGTTCTGATCTCCTCGTCCCCGGAGAACAACCTCTGATGGCATCTCGCACCCGCCGCCGCGGCGCCCGGAACGGCGCCCCCGGCGCCGCCCGGCGCCGACGGCTGCCCATGCGCCTGCTGCTGCCCTCGCTCATCCTGGTCGCCCTCATGGCGATGCTGATGCTGCGCGGGTACGTGCACAGCGAAATCCTCGCCGACCACCGCATCCAGACCGAGGCCTCCGCCGACCGGGTGCCGGAGAAGATCCTGGAGGGCGGGCCGGTCATCGACACCAGAAGCGGCCAGGCCACCACCCTGCAGATGCCCGACCACCGCCTCGTCCTCACGTTCGACGACGGCCCGGACCCCGAGTGGACCCCGAAGGTCCTGGACGTCCTGAAGAAGTACGACGCACACGCCGTCTTCTTCGTCACGGGCACCATGGCCTCGCGCTACCCGGAACTCGTACGGCGGATGGTGGACGAGGGGCACGAGGTGGGGCTGCACACCTTCAACCACCCCGACCTGTCCCTCCAGTCGAAGAAGCGGATCGACTGGGAACTGTCCCAGAACCAGCTGGCGCTCGCCGGTGCGGCGGGCATCCGTACGTCGCTGTTCCGGCCGCCGTACTCCTCCTTCGCCGACGCGATGGACAACAAGTCGTGGCCGGTCACGGAGTACATCGGCAAGCGCGGCTACATCACCGTCGTCAACAACACGGACAGCGAGGACTGGCGCAAGCCGGGCGTCGACGCGATCATCCGCCAGGCCACCCCCAAGGGCGGCAAGGGCGCGATCGTCCTCATGCACGACTCCGGCGGCGACCGTCACCAGACCGTCGAGGCCCTGGACCGCTTCCTGCCCGACATGAAGAAGAAGGGGTACGAGCTCCAGAACCTCACCGAGGCCCTGGACGCGCCCAGCGCGCACACCCGGGTCGCGGGCGTCGAACTGGCCAAGGGCAAGGCGTGGACCTTCCTGGTCCGGGCCTCCGACGGGATCACCTCCGTCCTGGTCGTCGGTCTCGCGATCATCGGCGTCCTCGTGTTCGCCCGGTTCGGCCTGATGCTGCTGCTCTCCGTCCTGCACGCCCGCCGCACCCGCCGCCCCGACTTCAGCTGGGGCCCGCCGATCACCGAACCGGTGTCGGTGCTGGTCCCGGCGTACAACGAGGCCAAGTGCATCGAGGCCACCGTGCGGTCACTGATGCGGAGCGAGCATCCCATCGAGGTGATCGTCATCGACGACGGGTCGAGCGACGGCACGGCCCGCATCGTCGAGAACATGGGCCTGCCGAACGTACGCGTCGTCCGCCAGCTCAACGCGGGCAAGCCCGCCGCCCTCAACAGGGGTGTGGCGAACGCCCGTTACAACCTGATCGTGATGATGGACGGCGACACGGTCTTCGAGCCGGGCACCGTCCGTGAACTCGTCCAGCCGTTCGGCGACCCGCGCGTGGGCGCCGTCGCCGGCAACGCCAAGGTCGGCAACAAGGACTCCCTGATCGGCGCCTGGCAGCACATCGAGTACGTGATGGGCTTCAACCTGGACCGCCGTATGTACGACGTCCTGGGCTGCATGCCGACGATCCCCGGCGCGGTGGGCGCGTTCCGCCGCTCGGCCCTGAAGCGGGTCGGCGGGATGAGCGACGACACGCTCGCCGAGGACACCGACATCACGATGGCCCTGCACCGCGACGGCTGGCGGGTCGTGTACGCGGAGAACGCCCGCGCCTGGACCGAGGCCCCGGAATCCGTCCAGCAGCTCTGGTCCCAGCGCTACCGCTGGTCGTACGGCACCATGCAGGCGATCTGGAAGCACCGCCGCTCCGTCGTCGAACGGGGCCCGTCGGGCCGCTTCGGCCGCGTCGGCCTGCCTTTCGTCTCCCTCTTCATGGTGGTGGCCCCGCTCCTGGCTCCCCTGATCGACGTGTTCCTGCTCTACGGGCTGGTGTTCGGCCCGACCGAGAAGACCGTCTTCGCCTGGCTGGGCGTCCTGGCCATCCAACTGATCTGCGCGGCCTACGCGTTCCGCCTCGACCGCGAGAAGATGACCCACCTGATCTCGCTGCCCCTGCAACAGATCCTCTACCGCCAGCTCATGTACGTCGTCCTGCTCCAGTCCTGGATCACCGCCCTCACCGGCGGCCGGCTGCGCTGGCAGAAGCTGCGGCGCACCGGGGTCGTCGGCTCGGCCCCCGACGCCGTACCGGCCGCCCGGACGAGCGGCAGCGACAACAGGAGGCCCGTGGGATGACCCAGCCACCCCCGGCGACGGACGCGACGTCCTCGCCGACGTACGACATCCCGCTCCAGCCGACGGCGGACGAACCGCCCGCCGCACCCCGGGCGAAGAAGCCCGGCCGCGACCGCTACCTGGACCTGCTCCGCAGCATCGCCCTGGTCCGAGTGATCGTCTACCACCTGTTCGGCTGGGCGTGGCTGACGATCCTGTTCCCCTCCATGGGCGTGATGTTCGCGCTGGCGGGCTCGCTGATGGCCCGCTCCCTGAACCGCCCGGCGGCCGGGGTCATCAAGGGCAGGATCAGGCGCCTGCTGCCCCCGCTGTGGGCGTTCAGCGTCGTGGCCCTGGCGCTGATGTTCATCGGCGGCTGGAACCCGACCAAGGATCCCGACCACGGCGGCACCTGGGGCCTGGTCGAACTCCTCAACTACATCGTCCCGATCGGCGCCCCGCCCTACCCCTGGAGCATCGGCTCCAAGTCGGGCGTCCTGGAGGACACCTGGGCGGTCCAGGCGGCGGGCCCGCTCTGGTACCTGCGGGCCTACCTCTGGTTCGTGATCGCCTCGCCGCTCCTGCTGTGGGCGTTCCGCCGCCTCCCGTGGGTGACCCTGCTCGCCCCGCTGGCCCTGACGGCGGTGGTCGGTACGGGCCTGGTGAAGATCCCCGGGGAAACCGGCAACGCGGTGACGGACTTCGCGATGTTCGGCGGCTGCTGGGTGCTGGGCTTCGCCCACCACGAGGGCCTGCTGAAGAAGATCCCGCGCTATCTCTCCGTGTCCTGCGCGGCCCTGATCATGGCTTTCGGCATCTGGTGGGCCTCGGGCCACAAGGGACCCGACGGCTGGGACCTCAACGACATCCCGCTGGCCCAGGCGACCTGGTCCTTCGGGTTCGTGGTGATCCTGCTCCAGTACTCCCCGTCGTGGCAGGAACTCCCGGGCCGCCTGGCGAAGTGGGACAAGCTGGTCACCCTCTCCAACAACAGGGCCGTCACGATCTACCTGTGGCACAACCTCCTGATCATGGCCACGGTTCCCCTGCTCGACCGCCTGTACGAACTCCCTTTCATGACCGAGGGGATGATGTCCGCGCTGGACACGACGTACATCCTGTGGATGTTCGTCCTGGTCTGGCCCCTGATCGGCCTGACGATCCTGTCCCTGGGCTGGATCGAGGACGTCGCCGCCAAGCGGAGCCCACGGCTGTGGCCGAACGGGGCGAAGCGCGGGGGAGGGCGACGGAAGGGCTGAGAGCGGGACGGCCCCGCTCGTCCTGTCGAGTGTCCTGTCGAGCGGGAGAACGAAGTTGAGCAAGGCACCGACGTCGACAGAGCCGTACCCCGGGCGTGCGCCGGTCTTCGGGCTGGTCACGCCCGAGGACTGGTACCGCATCCCGCTCCAGCCCCGGGAACGCCTCGAAGCGTCCGTGACCGCGCTGGTCAAGCGGCAGTTCGCCGGTGTCGACGACCAGCCGGTCCTGCGCCGCAGGACAGAGGAACAGCTGCTCGACACGGCCGAGGCGGGCGTCGAGCAGGGCGGCGTCGTGCTGTACCTGTCGTTCCTGGAGGCCGCCGGCATCCCGCTGTCCGCCTCCCTTCTCGTCTCCCACCTCCACCAGAGGTTCGACGGCCTGGACGCCGTCGCCGCGCTCGCCGGTTCGGGCGAGGTCGGGCTGACGAGGCTGCCCGCCGGACGGGCGGCCCGGCTGGTCCGGCGCGAGCGGTCCAAGCAGTCGCGGAAGCTGGGCTCCGAGTTCGAGGACACCGTCGTCGAGTACTTCGTCCCGGTCCCGGACCGCGACGAGGTGCTGATGCTGACGTTCAGCACTCCGCTGGAGCCGATCGCGGACGCCATGGTGGGACTGTTCGACGCGGTGGCCGGGACTCTGCGCTGGCAGAGGACCAGCGATGTGGAACACGCGGAACACAACGGGGAGTAAGCAGAGGGATGGGCGAGCGACTGAGGGTCGACACGGCCGACCTGGAGAAGGCCGGCTCAGGTCTCCGGACGGTGGCGACCGAGCTGGAAGGGCTCGACAAGCTCATGGACGCGTACGACCGCCGTACCGTCGGGCACCAGCAGCTCCACGAGCGGCTGCAGGACTTCTCGGACGGCTGGGACGACAACCGCAAGAAGATGATCGAGGAGATCCAGGGCCTCGGGAACGTCGCCCACGAGTCCGCCAAGGCGTACAAGGAACTGGATCTGCGTACGGAGGACCCCGAGGCCTGGGCCCGTGAGGTCGCGGCAGAGCACCTGGCCGAGGACGCGCCCGTCGAGTTGCGCGACGCGTTCGCCACGGACGTCCTCTGGTACTGGGCGGTGGCGGTCCGGCAGCGGGCGCTGTGCGCGGCGGTGCTGGCTCCACCGGAGAGCGCGGTCATCGCCTCGTACACGGTCCGGGAGCTGAGAATCCCGCCGGAGTCCCTCTCCGTCGCCGCCTTCCGCGCCGAGGCGGCCCGCGCGGAGGGTCCGTACTTCGGCGAGCAGGGACTCACGCAGGTCGAACTGCCGCTGGGACCGGCCCTCAGGGTCCACCGGCTGGAGCCGACGGCGCCGGACGCCGACAGCGGCACGATTGTGGAGGGCGTGGCCCACTACGTACTGCCGCATGCGCATCCCACGGCGCTGGAGTGCCGGTTGCTGTGGTCGACCCTGGGTTTCGGCGAGGAACTGGAGAAGACCGCCGACGAGCTGGCGAATTCAGTCCTTCTGGAGTGAGACCGACGGACGGCGGGACTGTGGGCGGGGGATTCCGAACAGGCGGCCCAGGCCGACCTTCTCCCAGGGGAACAGCCCCACCGGAACCCAGCTGAAGCCGATGACGCAGACCGCGACGAAGGTGGTGATCTGCTGGGGCAGAAGCCACCCCAGCAGGGACACGAGGATGGCCAGGACAAACACGTAGACGTCGAAGAGGACCAGCCCGAGAACCGTCATGGCCGCCTTGCGCACCCCCATCCGCGGTTCGTCCCCGGTGCCGCGCACCATGGCGATCAGCATCACCGGCAGGAACAGTCCGGGAATCGCCCCGAGAGCGATTCCGCCGATGATCAGAGCACCCTGCCCGTCCTCGTGGACCACCGACGACAGCGCGGAATCCCCCAGCCTCAGCATCAGGAACACACACCCGAACGCCCCGCCCATCATCGTCGCGAAGACAAGAAGGCACGCCACCGCGAAGAGCACGTTCCCGGCGAAGGTGCGCTTCGCAGGCTCCGCCTCGGGCCTGTCGGACCTGGACTCCGCGGACATGGACCCTCCCGTTCCCTGTGTGGGGTCCGCTAGAGAATAACGGGGCACCGGGACCCCCAGGAGTGGCCCGCCGTGCTCTGGCCGTGACCTCCGTCTGCGTAACCTCTCATCCCACCTCCTCGCGGGGTGAGAGCAAAGTTCCCTTCCGGTCACCCACAGCCACAGTGCGGAAACGCGCCCTGCCTACCTTCGGGACTCATCACCGCTCAGTACCCCGAAAAGAACCACCCGAGCCCCGGACCACCGTGGAGGCGTCATGACAGCCCCTAGTTCAGCCCCCGCACCCGGCAGGGGAGGCCGCTGGATCGAGCACTGGGATCCCGAGAACGAGGCCTTCTGGAACGCGACCGGCGAAAAGGTCGCCCGCCGCAACCTGTTCTTCTCCGTCCTGTCCGAGCACATCGGCTTCTCCATCTGGACGCTGTGGTCCGTGATGGTGCTGTTCATGGGACCGGAGTACGGGCTCACCCCGGCCGACAAGTTCTTCATCGTGTCGATGGCGACCGCCGTCGGAGCCGTCGTCCGCGTCCCCTACACCTTCGCCGTCGCCATCTTCGGTGGCCGGAACTGGACCATCGTCTCCGCGTCGCTCCTGCTCATCCCCACCATCGCGGCGTTCATCGTGATGGAGCCGGGCACGTCCTTCGGCACGTTCCTCGTCTGCGCCATGCTCGCCGGCATCGGCGGCGGCAACTTCGCCTCCAGCATGACCAACATCAACGCCTTCTTCCCGCTCAGGAAGAAGGGCTGGGCCCTCGGGCTCAACGCGGGCGGCGGCAACATCGGCGTCCCGGTCGTGCAGCTCATCGGCCTCGCGGTCATCGGAGCGAGCGGCGGACCGCGCGTACTCCTCGGGATCTACATCCCGCTCATCGTCATCGCCGCGGTCCTCGCAGCCGTCTACATGGACAACATCACGTCCGTGAAGAACGACACCGGCGCCGCCAAGGACGCCGCGAAGGACGCGCACACCTGGATCATGTCCTTCCTCTACATCGGGACGTTCGGGTCGTTCATCGGGTACAGCTTCGCGTTCGGCCTCGTCCTTCAGACGCAGTTCGGGCGTACGCCGCTCGAGTCCGCGTACGTCACCTTCATCGGCCCGCTGCTGGGCTCGCTGATCCGCCCCGTGGGCGGCTGGCTGGCCGACCGCTACGGCGGCGCGAAGATCACGCTGTGGAACTTCGTCGGCATGGCCGCAGCGACCGGCGTCATCGTGATGGCCTCGATGGAGAAGTCGCTGCCGCTGTTCACCACCGCCTTCATCTTCCTGTTCGTCCTCACCGGCCTCGGCAACGGCTCGACGTTCAAGATGATCCCCGGCATCTTCCACGCCAAGGCCCTCGCCAAGGGGCTGGACGGTGAAGAGGCCGCGGCGTACGGCCGTCGCCTGTCCGGTGCCTCCATGGGGCTCATCGGTGCGGTGGGCGCGCTCGGCGGCCTCGGCATCAACCTCGCCTTCCGCCAGTCCTTCCTGAGCGTCGGCTCCGGCACCGGTGCCTTCGTCGCCTTCCTCGCCTTCTACGGTGTGTGCTTCGTGGTCACCTGGGCCGTATACCTTCGCCGTCCGGCAGGCGCACAGGCCACAGAGACCACAGCCTCCGAGGCGAAGACGCAGCTCAGCTACGCCGAGGTGTGACACTGGCCCAAAGCGGCTTAAGTAACACCAGCGACATAAATCCGAACCGAGCCTGTCACGCGCCGTTGACAGGCTCGTTCGGCACGCCAGTGCCGGATGTGACCCGACTGCGGGACGAGAGCCATGTACGACGAAGAGCAGCGACCAGAACGACCGGCCCAACCTGACCACGGCCCCCTCGCGGGGTTCACCGTGGGTGTCACGGCCGCGCGTCGGGCCGATGAACTCGGGACACTCCTCCAGCGGCGGGGAGCGGCCGTCGTGCACGCGCCCGCCCTGCGGATCGTGCAGCTCGCCGACGACAGCGAACTCCTCGCGGCGACCAAGCAGCTGATCGGACAGGCGCCGGACATCGTCGTCGCCACCACCGCCATCGGCTTCCGGGGCTGGATCGAGGCCGCCGACGGCTGGGGGCTCGGCGAGGACCTGCTCGCCTGTCTCGGCGGGGTGGAACTGCTGGCGCGCGGCCCCAAGGTCAAGGGTTCCGTCCGGGCCGCCGGGCTCACCGAGCACTGGTCGCCGTCCTCCGAATCCATGGCCGAGGTGCTCGACCGGCTCCTGGAGGAGGGCGTCGACGGCCGCCGTATCGCCATCCAGCTGCACGGGGAGCCCCTGCCGGGCTTCGTGGAGTCGCTGCGGGCGGCAGGCGCGGAGGTCGTCGGCGTGCCCGTCTACCGGTGGATGCCACCGGAGGACATCGGCCCCGTCGACCGGCTCCTCGACGCCACGATCTCGCGAGGCCTGGACGCGCTCACGTTCACCAGCGCGCCGGCAGCGGCGTCGCTCCTCTCCAGGGCGGAGCACCGGGGGATGCTCCCCGAACTCCTGGCCGCCCTCCACCACGACGTGCTCCCCGCGTGCGTGGGCCCGGTCACGGCACTGCCGCTCCAGGCCCACGGCGTGGACACGGTGTCTCCGGAACGCTTCCGCCTGGGCCCGTTGGTCCAGCTCCTCTGCCAGGAACTCCCGGCCCGCGCAAGGGCGTTGCCCATCGCGGGCCACCGCGTCGAGATCCGAGGCCACGCGGTCCTGGTGGACGGCGCCCTACGCCCCGTCCCCCCGGCCGGCATGTCCCTCCTACGGGCCCTGTCCCGCCGCCCCGGCTGGGTCGTGGCCCGAGCGGAACTCCTCCGCGCCCTCCCCGGAGCCGGCCGAGACGAACACGCGGTAGAAACCGCGATGGCCCGCCTCCGCACGGCTTTGGGCGCCCCCAAACTGATCCAGACGGTGGTCAAGCGCGGCTACCGCCTGGCCCTGGACCCGGCGGCCGACGCGAAGTACTCCGACGCGTAGTTCTTCGTCCGCGGGCCGGTGGGGGCCGGTCGCGCAGTTCCCCGCGCCCCCATCGGGGGGGCGATGCGTGGTTTCTTCGTCCGCGGGCCGGTGGGGGCTGAGCGCGCAGTTCCCCGCGCCCCTGACGCCCCGGGCGCAACGCGCCCGATAGGGGCGCGGGGAACTGCGCGACAAGCCCCCACCGGGCCGCGGACGAAGAACCGCCCATCCCGCGGAGCGAGCCGCACGGGGGGTTCCGGCCACGGCACCGGCCAGGCACTGTAGAGGCAACGGTTCCCCCTGCCCCCGTCACTGGCATCCGCATCGGAGACGACCGTGGCCACAGCCTCAGCCTCGTACGAGCTGCGTTTCGACGCCGGGCGGATCTGCCTGGACCTGCTGGCGACCACCCACCCCGACGAACGGCTCGGCGCCGTCGAGCCGCTCCGTGCCTGGATCACCGCATCCGGGCTCGTCCCGCCCGGCACCCCCCTCCACCACGCCGACGACTCCTGGGCAGCCCGCTTCCGTGAACTCCGGGACCTCGTCGGCCGGTTGGTGCGAAGCCCCGCAGCCGTCGACCCGCCCCTCCTCGACCGCCTCAACGAACTCGCCCGCCCCGCGCCCCCGGCGCCCCGCGCGGTTCGCGCCGAAGACGGCACCCTCGTACGGGAGTTGCACGGGCCGCCCGACTGCGCGGCCCTGCTCGGCGTCGTCGCCCGGGACGCCGTGGAGCTGCTCACCGACCCCGTGGCACGCGCGTGTCTGCGGCAGTGCGAGGGCGACAACTGTCCGATCGTCTACCTCGACACCTCCCGGGGCAGACGACGCAGATGGTGTTCCAGTGAAATCTGCGGCAACCGGGAGCGGGTCGCGAGGCACCGCCGACGGGCCGCACTCGCACGCGCGTAGACCCTTCGTGAGTCAGGTGCGATCCGTTCACAGTTCTCTCATAGCGGGCCTGTCGGGCGGAATCGGGCCCACCAACTCCCGCAGGTTGCAGTGATGTTGATTACACGTGAGTTTCCAGTCGGCGTGCCGCGGGCATCGCCGTGATCTTGCCAATGTGGCGGAAATGTAAAGCACTTGCGGCGGGAATGTGCCCCCATGTCCCTCACGTCTCGTCCAGATAAAGAAAGTTGTGGTCGCACGTTGAACATCCCGCACGCCACTTCCGTACCTCGGGGGGAGCGACCGACTGGGGGAACCCGGGACAGCGGAGGTGGGCGTGCGCAAGGATTCCGTCGTGGCCAATGAACGAGCACCGAGGGCCCGACATCGCATGTCCCAGCCCTCGGAACCCGACGAGGACTTGATGCGTGCGCTGTACCGAGAGCACGCAGGGCCTCTCCTGGCATATGTCCTCAGGCTGGTCGCCGGAGACCGGCAACGAGCCGAGGACGTCGTGCAGGAGACACTTATCCGTGCCTGGAAGAACGCCGGTCAGCTCAATCGAGCAACCGGTTCGGTACGCCCCTGGCTGGTGACGGTCGCCCGGCGCATCGTCATCGACGGCCACCGCAGCCGGCAGGCCCGGCCGCAGGAGGTGGACCCGTCGCCGCTGGAGGTCATCCCCGCGGAGGACGAGATCGACAAGGCGTTGTGGCTGATGACGTTGTCGGACGCGCTGGACGACCTGACCCCTGCCCACAGGGAGGTCCTGGTCGAGACTTACTTCAAGGGGCGTACCGTAAACGAAGCCGCCGAAACGCTGGGCATACCCAGCGGAACGGTGCGCTCACGGGTGTTCTATGCCCTGCGTTCGATGAAGCTCGCACTGGAGGAGCGGGGGGTGACGGCATGAGCATTTACGGGGGGTTCGGAGCGGGTAGTCCTGGTTCCATGCGAGGAATGCAGGGTTCCCAGGGACCGAACGAACACGAAACCGTAGGCGCCTACGCCCTCGGCATCCTCGACGACGCGGAGGCCACGGCCTTCGAGGCACACCTCGCCGGCTGCGAGTGGTGCGCCCAGCAGCTCGACGAGCTGGCCGGGATGGAACCGATGCTGGCCGCCCTCGCGGACCTGCCCGGTGCCCAGGGATCCCCGGCCATCGGCGAGTCGCTGTCCGCCCGCCCGAGTCCGCAACTATCGACCAGACTGGTCGACGAGGTCGCGGAACGGCGTGCGACCAAGCGTCGCCGCAGCTTCTACATGGTGGCCGCCGCGGCAGCTCTCATCATCGGCGGCCCGGCCACGGTGTTCGCGACGACCAGCGGCAACACCAGTAACGAGGCCGCGCCCGCGCCGTCGTCGTCCGTGGCGAAGGCCACCGGTTCCGCCCAGGAAGCCTTCGCTCTCATGAGCGACCGGGTCTCGGCCACCGACCCCACCTCCAAGGTCACCGCGACCGTGGCGATGGACGACAAGACCTGGGGCGTCGGCGCGGTCCTGGAGCTGGCCGGCGTCAAGGGTCCGCTGAAGTGCTCGCTCATCGTCGTCGGCAAGGACGGCTCGCGCGAGACGATGTCCAACTGGTCCGTCCCGAAGTGGGGTTACGGCATCAAGGACTCGACGAACGCGGAGGCCCGCAACCCGCTCTACATCCACGGTGGAACGGCCTTCACCGCCGACGAGATCGATCACTTCGAGGTCGTCACCTCCACCGGCAAGCAGCTCGTCGAGGTCGACGCCTGACCTCTTCCGTACCTCTGTCAACCGCTCCGCGACCGCCCCAGGACGCCTCGTACGAAGACTCGTACGGTGTCCTGGGGCGGTTGCGTAGCCTCACGGCCTCCCTTTCGCGTACGGTTGACGGCTGCCCAGCACGTCAGAAGGGGGCCCGGTGGCCGCACAGGCTCAGCAGGAAACGGCGCTCGTACCGGTCGAGGACTCCTCAGTACAGGACTCCGTCCGCGACCGCGAGATCAGCGTCGAACAGGAACACCTGGACCGGGTGTACCGCAGGCTCGAGGAGAAGATCGACGAGGCCGAGTTCCTCATGCACGACGCGGCCAAGCGAGGCCAGGTCGGCACCCCTGGCGCGCTCGCCGAACGGGACGCCCAGGTGTTCCGCGCAGGCATCCACCTCAACAGGCTGAACAACGAGTTCGAGGACTTCCTCTTCGGCCGTATCGACCTGCTGCGGGGCATGGACGGCAAGAAGGGCCCGGACGGCGCGTACACGGCCGTGGAGCCCGCTGAGGGGGCCGTACGCCCCGACAGCACCGCGGACATCGCCGAGACCCTCCACATCGGCCGTATCGGCGTCCTCGACGAGGAGTACGCGCCCCTCGTCATCGACTGGCGCGCCCCGGCCGCCGCGCCCTTCTACCGCTCGACCCCGGTCGATCCGGGCCGGGTGGTCCGCCGGCGCGTCATCCGCTCCAAGGGCCGGCGTGTCCTCGGCGTCGAGGACGACCTGATGCGCCCCGAGCTGAAGGCGTCCCTGGACGGCCACGAGCTCGCGGTGATCGGCGACGGCGCCCTGATGGCGGCCCTCGGCCAGGCCCGCAGCCACACCATGCGGGACATCGTGTCGTCCATCCAGGCCGAACAGGACCTGGTGATCCGCGCCCCCGCCGCCTCGGTGACGTACGTCGAGGGCGGCCCCGGAACGGGAAAGACGGCCGTCGCCCTGCACCGCGCCGCCTACCTCCTCTACCAGGACCGCCGCCGGTACGCGGGCGGCATCCTGATCGTCTCGCCCACGCCCCTGCTCGTGGCGTACACGGAGGGCGTCCTGCCCTCCCTCGGCGAGGAGGGCCAGGTCGCGATCCGCGCCATCGGCTCCCTCGTCGACGGCGCCGAGGCCACCCTGTACGACGCCCCGGCCGTGGCCCGCGCCAAGGGCTCGTACCGCATGCTGCAAGTGCTGCGGAAGGCCGCGCGCGGCGCCCTGGAGCAGTACGACACGCCCACGGTGACGACCCGTCTGAGGGTCGTCGCCTTCGGCCGCCGTATCGAACTGGAGGCCGCCGAACTCGGCCGCATCCGCCAGTCGGCGCTCAGCGGCACGGCTCCCGTCAACCTGCTGCGCCCCCGCGCCCGCAAGCTCCTCCTGGACGCCCTGTGGGCCCGCTCAGGAGCCCAGGGCCGCCACACCGACCCGGAGCTGGCCGCGGAACTCCGCTCCTCCTTCGACGAGGACGTCACGACCGAGGACGACTTCATCGCGTTCCTCGACGCCTGGTGGCCGGAACTGACCCCTGCCTCCGTCCTCACGGCCATGTCCGACGAACGCCGCCTCGGCCGCTGGGCCCGCCGCATCCTGAACCCGGGCGAGGTCCGCCGGGTCGCCCGCTCCCTCAAGCGCGACGGCCTCTCGGTCCACGACGTGGCCATGCTCGACGAACTCCTCGCGATCCTCGGCACCCCGGCCCGCCCTCGCAAGAAGCGCGACCAGGACCCCCTGGACCACCTCACCGGCCTCGAAGAGCTGATGCCGGTACGGGAGGAGACGCAACGCGAACGCGCCGAGCGGCTCGCCGAGGAGCGCACCGAGTACGCCCACGTCATCGTCGACGAGGCACAGGACCTCACGCCGATGCAGTGGCGCATGGTCGGCCGCCGCGGCCGGCACGCCACCTGGACGGTCGTCGGCGACCCGGCCCAGTCCTCCTGGTCCGACCCCGACGAGGCGGGCGAGGCGAGGGACGAGGCCCTCGGCACCCGCCCCCGCCGTCGCTTCACCCTCACCGTCAACTACCGCAACCCGGCCGAGATCGCCGACCTGGCGGCGAAGGTCCTGGCCCTGGCGATGCCCGGCTCGGAGTCCCCGAGGGCGGTCCGCTCGACGGGAGTGGAACCGCGTTTCACAGCCGTACGGGGTTCCCTGGCCAAGTCGGTCCGCGAGGAGGCCGCGCGTCTCCTGGACCTCGTGGACGGGACAGTGGGCGTCGTGGTCGCCATGAACCGCCGCGAGGAGGCGGCCCGCTGGCTGGCGGGCCTGGGCGACCGCGTGGTGGCCCTGGGCAGCCTGGAGGCCAAGGGACTGGAGTACGACGCCACCGTGGTCGTCTCCCCGGCGGAGATCGCCGACGAGAGCCCGGCCGGCCTGCGCGTGCTGTACGTCGCCCTGACCCGGGCAACACAGCAGCTCACGGTCGTGTCGGCGGACCGCGACGAGCCCGATGCGCAAGGGGTGCCTGACCTTCTCCGTGACTGATGCCAAGACTGTGGCCGATGGGAATTGCCTTACGGGGATCGTTTGTTACCGTTGACGTGGCACCGGCTCGATCCAAGCCCCCGGGCCCAACCTTCGTCGCTACGAGCGACCACTTGCCGCGAGGCGAGCATGGCGGGTCGGTGCCACTTGAACGCAGAAGGCACATGAAGAGGTCCACGTCACCTGGTGACGTGGACCTCTTCGGCGTCAAGAACATATTGAGAACAAAACGTTCGCAATCGAGGCCCCGCTACCAGCTACCCAACGGTAGGTGCGACGATCGGACAGCAAACCAAGCATCAGGGTGAAAGCAGAAGGAAGTCGGCCATGGCAACGGCGCCCAGCGTCTCCTACTCGATCACGGTCCGGTTGGAGGTGCCCGCGAGCGGAACCGCGGTCTCTCAGATCACCACCGCCGTGGAGTCCTCCGGAGGCTCGGTGACCGGCCTCGACGTCACCGCCTCCGGCCACGAACTGCTCCGGATCGACGTCACCATCGCGGCCACCTCGACCGCGCACGCCGACGAGATCGTGCAGAAGCTCCGCGGCATCGAGGGCGTCAGCCTCGGCAAGGTCTCGGACCGTACGTTCCTCATGCACCTCGGCGGCAAGATCGAGATGCAGTCCAAGCACCCCATCCGCAACCGTGACGACCTCTCGATGATCTACACCCCGGGCGTGGCCCGCGTGTGCATGGCGATCGCCGAGAACCCCGAGGACGCCCGCCGCCTCACCATCAAGCGCAACACCGTCGCGGTCGTCACCGACGGCTCCGCGGTCCTCGGCCTCGGCAACATCGGCCCGATGGCCGCCATGCCGGTCATGGAGGGCAAGGCGGCCCTCTTCAAGCGCTTCGCCGACATCGACGCCTGGCCGATCTGCCTGGACACCCAGGACACCGACGAGATCGTCACGATCGTCAAGGCCATCGCCCCGGGCTTCGCCGGCATCAACCTCGAAGACATCTCGGCCCCGCGCTGCTTCGAGATCGAGGCCCGCCTCCGTGAGGCCCTCGACATCCCCGTCTTCCACGACGACCAGCACGGCACCGCGATCGTCGTCCTCGCCGCCCTCACCAACGCCCTGCGCGTCACGGGCAAGGCGATCGGCGACATCCGGGTCGTCATGTCCGGCGCCGGCGCGGCCGGTACGGCCATCCTCAAGCTGCTCATCGCGGCCGGCGTCAAGCAGGCGGTCGTCGCCGACATCCAGGGTGTCGTCCACGCGGGCCGCGCGGACCTGGTGAACGCGGCCCCCGACTCGCCGCTGCGCTGGATCGCCGACAACACCAACCTGGAGGGCCTCACCGGCACCCTCAAGGAGGCCGTGCGCGGCGCCGACGTCTTCATCGGCGTCTCCGCCCCGAACGTCATCGACGGCGACGACGTGGCCGCGATGGCGGACGACGCGATCGTGTTCGCGCTCGCGAATCCCGACCCCGAGGTCGACCCGGCGATCGCCCGTCAGACGGCGGCCGTCGTGGCCACCGGCCGCTCGGACTTCCCGAACCAGATCAACAACGTGCTGGTCTTCCCGGGTGTCTTCCGCGGCCTCCTGGACGCGCAGTCCCGCACGGTCAACACCGAGATGATGCTCGCGGCGGCCACCGCACTCGCGAACGTCGTCACCGAGGACGAGCTGAACCCGAACTACATCGTGCCGAGCGTCTTCAACGACAAGGTCGCGGGCGCGGTCGCGGGTGCGGTGCGCGAGGCGGCGAAGGCCGCGGCGGCTGCCGAGTAGGCGTCCACACGGGCAGACGGGCACAATATGTGACGGTTGCCACGGGCCCCCGTACCGGCGCGTCGGGGGCACCCCGCCCCCGGGCGCCTCTAGGGTGGCGGCCAGACTCAACCCGCTCGGCCCCGCGCCGGTGACGCTGTCCAGGTGACTCCCAAGGGTGTTCGTGTGACTCCCAGGGGTGCCGGATTGGCTTTCCCGCCGCAGGTGGGGGCAGGATGCGTCTTCGGGCGCGAGGGTCCGACGACGGACCCGGGTCCGGGGACCCACCGAGGACCCTGGCAACATCGGCTTCGCTGTGCCCACCGTGCGGCTCCGCCGCGGGGCACGCCTCAACAGCAAGAAGAACACGGGAGTAACGACATGAACCGCAGTGAGCTGGTGGCCGCGCTGGCCGACCGCGCCGAAGTGACTCGCAAGGACGCCGACGCCGTGCTGGCCGCGTTCGCCGAGACCGTCGGTGAGATCGTCGCCAAGGGCGACGAGAAGGTCACCATCCCCGGCTTCCTGACCTTCGAGCGCACCCACCGTGCCGCTCGCACCGCGCGCAACCCGCAGACCGGCGACCCGATCAACATCCCCGCCGGCTACAGCGTCAAGGTCTCCGCGGGCAGCAAGCTGAAGGAAGCGGCGAAGGGCAAGTAACTTGCCCTAGGGCTTGTATCAACGCCAATGGGGCGGCTCCCGGACTTCGGGTGCCGCCCCATCGTCGTTGCTGTCACCAAGGCCTCAACCTCCCCCACTCTCGGCTTCGCTCGAGCGGGGGGACCCCCAGGCCGGGCTGAAAGGTACCTATCCGAGCGCCTTGCCCGGCAGCTCCACCTTCGCGCCCAGTTCCACGAGCTTCTCCATGAAGTTCTCGTAGCCGCGGTTGATCAGGTCGATGCCGTGGACCCTGGAGGTGCCCTGGGCGGCCAGGGCCGCGATGAGGTACGAGAAGCCGCCCCGGAGGTCCGGGATGACCAGGTCGGCGCCCTGGAGGCGCGTGGGGCCCGACACGACCGCCGAGTGGAGGAAGTTGCGCTGCCCGAAGCGGCAGTGCGAGCCGCCGAGGCACTCGCGGTAGAGCTGGATGTGCGCGCCCATCTGGTTCAGCGCCGAGGTGAAGCCGAGCCGGGACTCGTACACCGTCTCGTGGACGATGGACAGGCCCGTCGCCTGCGTCAGGGCGACGACCAGCGGCTGCTGCCAGTCCGTCTGGAAGCCCGGGTGTACGTCCGTTTCGAGGGCGATGGACTTCAACTGGCCGCCCGGGTGCCAGAAGCGGATGCCCTCGTCGTCGATCTCGAAGGCGCCGCCGACCTTCCGGTAGGTGTTCAGGAACGTCATCATCGAGCGCTGCTGGGCGCCGCGGACGTAGATGTTCCCCTCGGTCGCCAGCGCCGCCGACGCCCACGACGCGGCCTCCAGACGGTCCGGGAGGGCCGCGTGGGTGTAGCCGCCGAGCTTGTCGACACCGGTGACACGGATGGTCCGGTCGGTGTCCATGGCGATGATCGCGCCCATCTTCTGCAGTACGCAGATGAGGTCCTCGATCTCCGGCTCCACGGCCGCGTTGGACAGCTCCGTGACGCCCTCCGCCAGCACCGCCGTCAGCAGGACCTGCTCGGTCGCGCCCACGGACGGATACGGCAGTGCGATCTTCGTACCGCGCAGCCGCTGCGGGGCCTCCAGATACTGCCCGTCCGCCCGCTTCTCGATCGTCGCGCCGAACTTCCGCAGCACCTCGAAGTGGAAGTCGATCGGCCGGCCGCCGATGTCGCAGCCGCCGAGGCCCGGGATGAACGCGTGTCCGAGCCGGTGCAGGAGGGGGCCGCAGAAGAGGATCGGGATACGGCTCGAACCCGCGTGCGCGTCGATGTCGGCGACGTTGGCGCTCTCCACGTGCGACGGGTCCATGATCAGCTCGCCGGGCTCCTCGCCCGGCCGGACCGTCACCCCGTGCAGCTGGAGCAGCCCGCGCACGACACGGACGTCACGGATGTCGGGGACATTGCGCAGTCGACTTGGCGCACTGCCCAGCAGGGCGGCCACCATGGCCTTCGGTACGAGGTTCTTCGCACCGCGGACACGGATCTCGCCCTCCAGCGGGGTGCCGCCGTGGACAAGCAGTACGTCGTCTGTGCCGTTGACCGTCATGTATCTCGCGTTCCGATGAGTTGGGCGGGGGTGTTGGGCGGGCCCGTCGTGCAGGACGCGGTCGTACAGGCACGCGCAGGAGCCGAAGAGACAGGGTAATCGCCGTACACCCCCCTTCTGTAAGCCCAAGCGCCGCCCAGCCGTGTCATAGCTTTGCCACAACACGAACCGTTCGCCGCCGGGCACATGCGGTCACCGGCGCCGGAATGCGCCCGCCCCGCTTCCCCGCGCCCTGAGCTGCGTTCACCCGGGTACCCCGATTGGCTCCCCGCACCGGGGGAAGATGCGGGATCATGTCAGGCATGACCGAGGTGTCCTCGCTCACAGGGCGGCTGCTCGTGGCCACGCCCGCCCTGGCGGACCCGAACTTCGACCGCGCGGTGGTGCTCCTTCTCGACCACGACGAGAAGGGCTCCCTCGGTGTCGTCCTCAACCGTCCGACCCCCGTGGACGTGGGCGACATCCTGGAGGGCTGGGCGGATCTCGCCGGCGCCCCCGGGGTCGTCTTCCAGGGCGGCCCGGTCTCCCTCGACTCCGCGCTCGGCATCGCGGTCATCCCCGGCGGCGGGATGTCCGGGGAGCGCACCCCGCTCGGCTGGCGGCGCGTGCACGGCGCGATCGGCCTCGTCGACCTGGAGGCCCCGCCCGAACTGCTCGCCAAGGCGCTCGGCTCGCTGCGGATCTTCGCCGGGTACTCGGGCTGGGGACCGGGCCAGCTGCAGGACGAGCTGACGGACGGGGCCTGGTACGTCGTCGAGTCGGAACCGGGGGACGTCTCCTCGCCGTCCCCGGAACGCCTGTGGCGCGAGGTGCTCAGACGCCAGCGCAGCGAACTCGCGATGGTCGCCACGTACCCGGACGACCCTTCGCTCAACTGAGGGCTGTGACCTTCAGTACCCTTGGCGGTTATGAGCACTCTTGAGCCTGAGACCCAGCCCCAGCGCGGGACTGGTACGGGGACCCTCGTCGAACCGGCGCCGCAGACCTCGCACGGCGACGGCGACCACGAGCGCTTCGCCCACTACGTCCAGAAGGACAAGATCATGGCGAGCGCCCTCGACGGGACTCCCGTCGTGGCGCTGTGCGGCAAGGTGTGGGTGCCGGGCCGCGACCCGAAGAAGTACCCGGTGTGTCCCATGTGCAAGGAGATCTACGAGTCCATGGGCTCCGGCGGCGACGAGGGCAAGGGCGACGGCAAGAAGTAGGGCTGCGCGCTGGTCGGTTGTTCAGTAGAGCGAGGGCCTGTCCGGCGGGCCAGACCCCGCGTCTGCGAGCTGGCCCGCCGGACAGGCCCTCGGGTCCCCAGGGTGCGTTTTGCGTGCCCTGGGGACCTTTGCGCTGTCTGTCGTTGCACGGGGTGCTTCGGCCGGTCACAGAGTGGTGGAGACGTGGTCAAGACCTCTTGTGGCCATGTCCATGTAGTCCATAACCTCCGTGGTGTTGTGCAGAGCGAAACATCCATTGCGCATGTTGCAACGCTTTTACCGGAGGAAACGCCAGATGAAGCACTCTGTCCGATCTGTTCGATCTGCTCGGCTGGTCGCCTCCGTGGCCGCCCTGGCCCTCGCCGGGCTCACCGCCACCGCCTGTGCCCCCGAAACCTCGGACAACTCCTCCTCCGGCAAGGACGAGCAGACCGGCACCCTGCGCGTGTGGCTCTTCCAGGAGGTCGGCAACGCCCCCAAGGAGAAGGTCGTCACCTCGGTCGTCGACGCCTTCGAGAAGGCCCACAAGGGCGCCGAGGTCAAGATCGAGTACATCCCCGTCGAGACCCGCGCCCAGCGCATCAAGGCCGCCTTCAACGACCCGAAGAGCGCCCCCGACGTCATCGAGTACGGCAACACGGACACCGCCGGTTACGTCGCCGACGGCGGACTCCTCGACATCAGCAAGGAGTTCGCGGCCTGGGACGAGTCGTCGGACACCGACCCGACGGCCCGTCAGTCCGTCACCGTCGAAGGCAAGGTCTATGGCGCTCCCTTCTTCGTGGGCGTCCGCGCTCTGTACTACCGCACCGACATCTTCAAGGAACTCGGCCTCGAAGTCCCCAAGACCCTGGCCGAGTTGACCGAGACCGCCCACGCGATCCGGGCGGCCAAGCCCGACCTGTACGGGATCGCGGTCGGCGGCGCCTACACCTACGGCGCGATGCCGTTCGTCTGGGCCAACGGCGGCGAACTCGCCACCGGCCGGGGCGGATCGTACGCCTCCGCCATCGACAGCACCGCCGCACAGAAGGGCATCAAGGCCTACACCTCCCTCTTCGGCGACGACAACTGTCCCGCCGCCAAGTGCGCGGGCATGGGTGGCAACGACAGCGTCACCGCCTTCGCCGCGGGCAAGGCCGGCATGGTGATCGGCGGCGACTTCAGCCACACGGCCGTCGAGGCCGGCAAGGTGAAGGGCAAGTACGCGGTCGTACCGCTGCCGGGCGTCACGGCCGGCTCGGTGGCGCCGGCGTTCGCGGGCGGGAACAACCTCGGTGTGCTGAACAGCACTTCGCATCGCACGCTCGCGGTTCAGCTGATGGAACAGCTCGCCTCGAAGCAGACGCAGACGGAGCTTTTTGACGCGATGGGTTTTCTGCCCACGTTCGCGGACACGCGGGCCGTGGTCGCCAAGAAGGAGCCGTTTGTCGCGCCGTTCGTGAAGACGCTGGCTGCGGGCACGAAGTTCGTGCCGGCTTCTCCCGCGTGGTCGCAGATCGACTCGTCGTTGGTGTTGCCGACGATGTTCCAGGAGATCGTCAGCGGTAAGAAGGATGTTGCGGCTGCCTCTGCCGACGCGGCGAAGAAGATGGATGACGCGTTTGGGTCTGTGGGGTGACGGCGCCTACTCGGGTGGGGGGTGCGGAGGGTTTGCGCGTGCCGGTCCGTCGTGGCTTGTCGCGCAGTTCCCCGCGCCCCTCTGGTAGGTCCAGTGCCCCCTGGCTTTATCTTGCCCCTGCTCTTGTCGTCCTTGGGGGGCTGCTTCTTTACCCGATTTATCAGCTTGGGTTGATCTCCTTCTTTGACTACACCCAGGCGCAGGTGAGTGGTGGCAAACCGACCACCTTCGAAGGGCTTGCCAACTACCGGGAGATCTTTTCTGACTCCCAGTTCTGGCAGGTGCTGCTGGCGACCGTGGTCTTCGCGGCGGCCTGTGTGGTGTCCACGCTCTCCGTCGGGTGTGCGCTCGCCGTGCTGCTGACTCGTGTCCGTGCGCTGCCCCGCCTCGCGTTGATGCTGGCGGCGCTCGGGGCGTGGGCGACGCCCGCGGTCACCGGGTCCACCGTCTGGCTGTTCCTGTTCGACCCCGACTTCGGGCCCGTCAACCGGGTGCTGGGCCTCGGCGACCACTCATGGACGTACGGCCGGCTGAGCGCCTTCTTCCTGGTGCTGCTCGAAGTGGTGTGGTGCTCCTTCCCGTTCGTGATGGTCACTGTGTACGCGGGGATCCGTGCCGTACCGGCCGAGGTGCTGGAGGCGGCCGCCCTGGACGGCGCGTCCCAACTGCGCATCTGGCGCTCGGTGCTGGCGCCGATGCTCCGCCCGATCCTGGTGGTTGTCACCATCCAGTCGGTCATCTGGGACTTCAAGGTCTTCACACAGATCTATGTGATGACGAACGGCGGCGGTATCGCCGGCCAGAACCTCACCCTCAACGTCTACGCCTACCAACAGGCCTTCGCCTCCTCCCAGTACAGCCTCGGCTCGGCGATCGGGATCGTGATGCTGCTGATCCTGCTCGCCGTGACGCTCGTGTATCTGCGGCTGCTGCGCAGGCAGGGGGAGGAACTGTGATGTCCGGCAACGTTGTCCAAGGTGTCCGGGGCGTGCGAGGTGTCCAGCGGTTCGTACGGCGGCCCTGGCGGCTGGCCGCCGAGGTGTCGGCGCTGCTGATCGCGGCCGTCGTCGCCTTCCCCCTCTACTGGATGGTGCTCAGCGCCTTCAAACCGGCCGGCGAGATCGAGTCGACCGAGCCTCGGCCCTGGACGCTGGAACCGTCCCTGGACTCCTTCCGGCGGGTCTTCGGACAGCAGGAATTCGGCCGTTACTTTCTCAACAGCCTTGTGGTCGCCTGCTCGGTGGTCGTCGTCTCGGCGCTGATCGCGTTTCTCGCGGCGACCGCGGTGACCCGATTCCGGTTCCGATTCCGGACCACCCTGCTGATCATGTTCCTGGTGGCCCAGATGGTGCCCGTGGAGGCGCTCACCATCCCGCTGTTCTTCCTCATGCGGGACTTCGGGCAGCTGAACACGCTGGGCGCCCTGATCCTGCCGCACATCGCCTTCTCGCTGCCCTTCGCGATCTGGATGCTGCGGGGCTTTGTGAAGGCCGTTCCGGAGGCGCTGGAGGAGGCCGCCTACATCGACGGGGCGAGCCGGTCGCGATTCCTGTGGCAGATCCTTTTCCCGCTGGTCTTCCCGGGGTTGGTGGCCACGAGCGTGTTCTCCTTCATCTCGGCCTGGAACGACTTCCTGTTCGCCAAGTCGTTCATCATCAGCGACACCTCCCAGTCGACGCTGCCGATGGCCCTCCTGGTCTTCTACAAGCCCGACGACCCGGACTGGGGCGGCGTGATGGCGGGCTCGACCGTGATGACGATTCCGGTGCTGGTGTTCTTCGTACTCGTACAGCGGCGCCTGGTCTCCGGGCTCGGCGGCGCCGTCAAGGACTGAAGGGTCTGATCATTCATGGATCTCATTCCGGCACCTCGCCAGCTGGAGCGGGCCACAGGCTTCCACGAACTCGGCGCCGGCTTCGGGATCGAGGCCGGGCCGGGCACCGAGGACACCGCCCGCTGGCTGCGCGCGACGCTCGGCGCGGCCACCGGGTTCGCGCTGCCGCCCAAGAAGGGGGACGAGCACGACGTCCTCCATCTGTCCGTCAGGCCAGGCCTCGACGCCGAGGAATACCGCCTCGCCGTCGCCCCCCACGGCATCCACATCCAGGGCGGCTCGCCCGCCGGTGTCTTCTGGGGCGCCCAGACGCTGCGTCAGCTCCTCGGCCCCGACGCCTTCCGGCGCGCACCTCTTCCCGGCCGTACGTGGCGGCTGCCCCTGACGGAGATCCTGGACACCCCCCGCTTTGCCTGGCGCGGCCTCATGCTCGACGTGGCCCGGCACTTCATGCCCAAGGAAGGCGTCCTGCGCTACCTCGACCTGATGGCGGCGCACAAACTCAACGTCTTCCACTTCCACTTGACGGACGACCAGGGCTGGCGCGTCGAGATCAAGCGGTACCCGAAGCTCACCGAGGTCGGCTCCTGGCGGGCCCGGACGAAATTCGGCCACCGTGCCTCACCGCTGTGGGAGGAGAAGCCGCACGGGGGCTTCTACACCCAGGACGACATCCGCGAGATCGTCGCCTACGCCGCCGAGCGGCATATCACCGTCGTCCCCGAAATCGACGTACCGGGGCACTCGCAGGCCGCGATCGCCGCGTATCCGGAACTCGGCAACACCGATGTCATCGACACGACCTCCCTCTCCGTCTGGGACACCTGGGGCATCAACAAAAACGTACTCGCCCCCACTGACAACACCCTGCGCTTCTTCGAGGGTGTCTTCGAGGAACTCCTCGACCTGTTCCCCGGGGAGTTCGTCCATGTCGGCGGCGACGAGTGCGCGAAGGACCAGTGGCGGGAGTCGCCCACCGCGCAGGCCCGTATCGAGGAACTCGGGCTCGGCGACGAGGACGGGCTCCAGTCCTGGTTCATCCGGCACTTCGACACCTGGCTGACCGCGCGCGGGCGGCGGCTCATCGGCTGGGACGAGATCCTCGAGGGCGGTCTCGCACCGGGGGCCGCGGTCTCCTCCTGGCGCGGTTACGCGGGCGGCATCACGGCCGCGCGCGCGGGCCACGACGTCGTCATGTGCCCCGAGCAGCAGGTGTACTTGGACCACCGTCAGCACGACGGCGCCGACGAACCCGTCCCCATCGGGTACGTCCGCACCCTTGAGGATGTCTTCCGCTTCGAGCCGGTTCCACCGGAGTTGGGCCCCGAGGAGGCGCGGCACGTCCTCGGCGCGCAGGCCAACCTGTGGACCGAGGTGATGGAGGACACCGGGCGCGTGGACTACCAGGCCTTCCCGCGCCTGGTCGCCTTCGCCGAGGTCGCCTGGAGTGCTCTTCCCGCGCCCGCCGAACGGGACTTCGCCGACTTCGAACGTCGGATGACCGCCCATTACGGGCGACTTGACGCCCTCGGCGTCGGCTATCGGCCACCCGCGGGGCCGCATCCGTGGCAGCGGCGGCCGGGAGTGCTCGGACGTCCGATCGAGGGGACGCCCCCCAACGTGTGAGGTTCCACGGGCCCACGGGCCCAAGGCCCCAAGGCTTCATGGGAAAAAGCTCACAACAGTCGCCGACCAGTTCCAATCGGAACCAGTCGGCGATCTCGTACGAAAACGGACCATCCCGCTGGTGAGACGGGCGAATGCCTCCTAGCGGACCCCTGCGTTCGGGTCTCGCGAGAATGTGCCAGAGTTGCCACGTCCGCCCTGTCAGCACGTACCGTACGGCAACACAGGTGGGACCAGGTGGGGCAGCGGGAAGGGGCAGCCGGTTTGACCACGCACGCACCGCAGGCGGCGCAGGCCGTGACGCTGCCCGCCTCGCTGGACGAGGCCGTCGCGGCGCTCGCCGCCATGCCGGCCGCCGTCCCCGTGGCGGGCGGCACCGACCTCATGGCCACCGTCAACTCCGGGCAGCTCAGGCCCGCCGCGCTCGTCGGCCTCGGCCGGATCAGCGAGATCCGCGGCTGGCAGTACCAGGACGGCCACGCCCTGCTCGGCGCCGGTCTGACCCACGCGCGGATGGGCCGTCCCGACTTCGCCGCCCTCATCCCGGCCCTGGCCGCCTCCGCGCGCGCCGCCGGCCCGCCGCAGATCCGCAACGCGGGCACCCTGGGCGGCAACATCGCCACGGCCGCCCCCACGGGGGACGCGCTTCCCGTGCTGGCCGCCCTGGAGGCGACGCTCATCATCGCGGGCCCCGGCGGCGCCCGCCGGGAGATCCCGGTGTCGCACCTGCTGGCCGGCGTGGAACTGCTGCGCGCCGGTGAACTCATCGGCTTCGTGCGCGTGCCCCTGCTGCACGCGCCCCAGGTCTTCCTGAAGGCCACCGGACGGACCGGCCCCGGGCGCGCCCTCGCGTCCGTGGCGCTCGTCCTCGACCCCGCCCGGCGTGGCGTCAGGTGCGCTGTCGGTGCCATAGCGCCGATGCCGCTGCGCCCCCTGGACGCCGAGCAGTGGGTCGCCCGGCTGATCGACTGGGACAACAACCGCACGATCGTCCCGGAGGCACTGGGTGCCTTCGGGGAGTACGTCGCCGCGGCCTGCATCCCCGACCCGGTCCCGGACGCGGACGGCTCCGTGCCGTCGCTTCCGCCCGCCGTACTGCATCTGCGGCGCACCGTCGCCGCGCTGGCCCGACGAGCACTGGGGAGGGCACTTTCGTGACCGACGACCAGTACAGCGACGACCAGTACGGGGACGGGCGCGGGAATCAACAAGGGGCGCAGGGAGAGGGCGCGCCCCGGGGCGGGGGCCGCTGGGACCCGCTGCCCCAGGGTGACTACGACGACGGTGCCACCGCCTTCGTGAAGCTCCCCGAGGGGGGCATCGACGCGCTCCTGGCCTCCGTGGACAGCCCGCTGGCAGCGCCCGGCCACGGGTATGTGCCCCCGCAGATAGAGACAGCACCGGGCACCGGGACCGAGGACGGTTCCTGGGGCGCGCCGCCCGCGCCCCCCGGGGGCGTCCAGTGGCCGGACCCGAACGCCGTGTCCCGGGAGTCCCCGCAGACCCAGCACGACGGGTTCACGTACGAGCAGAGCTCGACGGGGCAGTGGGCCTTCGAGCAAGGCACCGCCGCGCCGGAGGGTGCGGGTCCCGGTACGCCGGGCCGCGAGGTGACCGGTGAGTGGCGGATCCCCGTCGCCGGTGGTGATCTTCCGGACGAATCGGGCGAGTTCAGTACATCCGCGTTGGTCGAGCAGTGGGGCGGCACGCCGCCGGCCACGCTCCCCGGCGGCGCGCCCGCGCCCTGGGCGACGGAGGGCGCAGGACAGGCCTGGGCGCCCGGAGCCGAGTCGACGCGGGAGCGCGAGCCCGGTCCCGCGCCGGGCGCGGAGACGACGTACGCGCCCGAAACCGTGCACGAAACGGGCGGCGCCGGTCGCCCGGCCGTCGGGATCGGTCACCCGGCCGACGGCTCCGGTCGCACCGCTGCCGAAGCCGGTCACCCGGTCGCCGACGAGGACCGCATCCCCGTCGAGATCACCCACGACCCCGCCGAGGGCCCTGAAGGCCCCGCAGAGGCCGTCACGGACCCCGACGCGACCTCCGGGCCGGAAGGCTCGCCGGAGGCCGCTGAGGAGCCCGTGGAGGGCGAGCCCGGCGCGGACACCGAGGCATCCGGTGCCAGGGCGGCCGACACGGAGCCCGACGCCGACCCGGACGCGACCGACGACGCCCCCGGGATGCCAGGCGAGGAACACCCCCTTGCCTCCTACGTCCTGCGCGTCAACAGCGCCGACCGGCCCGTCACCGACGCCTGGATCGGCGAGTCGCTGCTCTACGTACTGCGCGAACGCCTCGGCCTCGCCGGCGCCAAGGACGGCTGCTCCCAGGGCGAGTGCGGTGCCTGCAACGTCCAGGTGGACGGACGGCTCGTCGCCTCCTGCCTGGTGCCCGCGGTCACCGCCGCAGGCAGCGAGGTACGCACCGTGGAGGGCCTCGCCACCGACGGCCAGCCCTCGGACGTCCAGCGCGCGCTCGCCAAGTGCGGCGCGGTGCAGTGCGGTTTCTGCGTCCCCGGGATGGCGATGACCGTGCACGACCTCCTGGAGGGCAACCCCGCCCCGACCGACCTGGAGACCCGCCAGGCCCTCTGCGGCAACCTGTGCCGCTGCTCCGGCTACCGGGGTGTCCTGGAGGCGGTCCGCGAGGTCGTCGCCGAACGCGAGGCGCACGCCGCCGACGCCGAGGCGGAGGACGGCGAGGCCCGCATCCCGCACCAGGCCGGACCGGGCGCGGGCGGGGTCAACCCCTCCGCGTTCGACGCCCCGGGCTTCGAGCCCGCCCGCAACCACGACTCGCACGCCCCGCACGACCAGACGTACGGCCAGGACGGAGGCCAGACGTGAGCAACGAAGCCGCCACCGCGACCACGGCCGCGGAGGCCGCCCCCGACGCGGAGGCGCTCCCGCACGGCCTCGGCGTGTCGCTGCCGGCCGCCGACGCGCGCGCGAAGACCGAGGGCACGTTCCCCTACGCGGCCGACCTGTGGGCCGAGGGCCTGCTGTGGGCCGCCGTACTGCGCTCACCGCACCCGCACGCGCGCATCCTCTCCATCGACACCACCCACGCGCGGGACATGCCCGGCGTACGGGCCGTCGTCACGCACGAGGACGTGCCGGGCGCCGAACTGCACGGCCGGGGCAGGGCCGACCGCCCGATGTTCGCCTCCGAGGTCGTACGCCACCACGGGGAGCCCATCGCGGCCGTCGCCGCCGACCACCCCGACACCGCGCGCATGGCCGCCGCGGCGATCATCGTCGAGTACGAAGTACTCGACCCGGTGACCGACCCCGAGCAGGCCTTCGAGGCCGAACCGCTGCACCCCGACGGCAACCTGATCCGGCACATCCCGTTGCGCCACGGCGACCCGGACGCGGCCGGCGAGATCGTCGTCGAGGGCCTCTACCGGATCGGCCGTCAGGACCCCGCCCCCATCGGCGCGGAGGCGGGCCTCGCGGTGCCGCGTCCCGACGGCGGCGTGGAGCTGTACCTGGCGTCGACGGACCCCCACGGGGACCGCGATGCCGCTGCCGCCTGCTACGGCCTGGAACCGGAGCGCGTGAAGGTGGTCGTCACGGGAGTCCCCGGCGCCACCGCCGACCGCGAGGACCAGGGCTTCCAGCTCCCGCTCGGCCTGCTGGCGCTGAAGACGGGCTGCCCGGTGAAGCTGACGGCGACCCGCGAGGAATCCTTCCTGGGCCACGTCCACAGACACCCCACCCTCCTGCGCTACCGCCACCACGCGGACACCGACGGCAAGCTGGTCAAGGTCGAGGCACAGATCCTGCTCGACGCGGGCGCGTACGCGGACACCTCCGCGGAGGCCCTCGCGGCGGCCGTCTCCTTCGCCTGCGGCCCGTACGTCGTCCCCAACGCCTTCATCGAGGGCTGGGCCGTCCGCACCAACAACCCCCCCTCGGGCCATGTCCGCGGTGAGGGCGCGATGCAGGTCTGCGCGGCCTACGAGGCCCAGATGGACAAGCTCGCGAAGAAGCTCGGCGTCGACCCGGCGGAGCTGCGCCTGCGCAACGCGATGGCCACAGGGGACGTCCTCCCGACCGGCCAATCGGTCACCTGCCCGGCCCCGGTGGCCGAACTGCTCCAAGCGGTACGGGACTTCCCGCTACCGGCGCTCCCCAAGGACACCCCCGAGGACGAGTGGCTGCTCCCGGGCGGCCCCGAGGGCGCGGGCGAGCCCGGCGCCGTCCGCCGTGGCGTGGGCTACGGCCTGGGCATGGTCCACATGCTCGGCGCCGAGGGTGCGGACGAGGTCTCGACGGCCACCGTCAAGGTCCACGACGGCATCGCCACGGTCCTGTGCGCGGCGGTGGAAACAGGCCAGGGTTTCACCACCCTGGCCCGCCAGATCGTCCAGGAGACGCTAGGCATCGACGAGGTTCATGTAGCCCCCGTCGACACCGACCAGCCCCCAGCCGGCCCGGGTGCGCGAGGCCGCCACACGTGGGTGTCGGGCGGCGCGGTGGAACGGGCGGCGAAGATGGTCCGCACGCAACTCCTCCAGCCCCTGGCCCACAAATTCGGCATGTCCACGGAACTACTGCAAATCACCGACGGCAAGATCACGTCGTACGACGGTGTCCTGTCGACCACGGTGACGGAGGCGATGGACGGCAAGGAACTCTGGGCCACGGCCCAGTGCCGCCCACACCCCACGGAACCCCTGGACGAGGCAGGCCAGGGCGACGCCTTCGTGGGGTTGGCGTTCTGCGCGATCCGCGCGGTGGTGGACGTCGACATCGAGCTGGGCTCGGTGAGGGTGGTGGAGGTGGCACTCGCCCAGGACGTGGGCAGGGTCCTGAACCCGGCGCAACTGGCGGCCCGTATCGAGGCGGGCGTCACCCAGGGCGTGGGCATCGCCCTGACCGAAAACCTGCGCTCCGCGCGCGGGCTGATCCGCCACCCCGACCTCACGGGCTACGCCCTCCCGACGGCCCTGGACGCCCCCGACATCCGCATCGTGAAACTCGTCGAGGAACGTGACGTGGTCGCCCCCTTCGGCGCGAAGGCGGCGAGCGCGGTACCGGTGGTGACGTCCCCGGCGGCCATCGCCTCGGCGGTACGGGCGGCGACGGGCCGCCCGGTGAACCGCCTGCCGATCCGCCCGCAGGCGGCGGTGGTGACGGCGACATGACGACACCGGGTCCCGAGGAACAGAGGCGCTACGAACCCGGCCCGACGCCGGGCAAGGTGCTGGTGTGGGTGCTGCTGTTCGTGGTGGCGGCGGTCGTGGTTGTCGCGGGCGGCGTGTACTTCGGCTGAGGGGCGTTTTCCGGCTTCGTCCCAGCTCAGGGCCCGTTGTCAGTGGTGCCGCGTAGTGTTCTGGTCAGTGGGAGGGCCTGCCGGGCGGCGGTCATTTTCGACGGTGATGCGCCCAGGGCACTGCGAACAACCATGCGCGGGGGAAACCATGAGCACGACGATCACTCTGACCAGGGGCGAACTGCTGACGCGTGTGGGACTGCCGGGTGCCGAGGGCGGGTTGAGGTTCGGCGCACTGCGGACGGGTGTCCTGCGCACCGGTGTCGTACGGACGATGGTGAACCCGACGGGGGAGACACCCGCGGGATCATGCGTGCCCAACCGGCGCGCCCCACTGGACCGGCGCGCGCCGGCCTCCTCGCTGGAGGTGCTGCTGCGGTTCGCGGCGGCGACGGAGGAGATGGCGGCCGCGCGAGGCCGATTCGCTTCCGGCACAGGCCGATTGGGCTCGCGGACGGTGGCGGAGACGTCCCGGCACCTGCTGACGGTCTTCGCGCAGGGCACCAACGGTGATGTGCTGCCGTACTGGAAGATGGCCGCCCTGATCCGCCCGCTGGCCAGGTTCGCCGCCCCCGGCGCGGAGTCGGGCCTCGCCCTGGACCTGCCCGCGAGGCTCCTGGAGCAGGAGTTCGGCCACGGCAGGGTGGCACGCTTCGAGGACGTCGACTTCCCGGCCCCGCTCACCCACGAGCCGACCCGCCGCTTCCTGACCGGCACGGGCCTCCCGGAGGACGACGGCCACTTCCAACTGGACACGGAGATACCGCTGCCGACGCTGGCGGAGTACTGCGCGGACGAGGACACGGCAGCTCAACTCCCGGAGGGCGCGGGCGACTTGATGCGCCTGGGCCGCCTGACGGAGGGCAACAGCCTGGTCCTGGACGGCGGAACGGGCGCGGTCCTCGTCTGGAACGAGCCCGAGGCAACTCTGCACCACCTGAACACGGACGCCTCGACCCTCGCCTTCACCCTGTGGCTGCTGCACCGGGCGAGGACGATGGACTTCGAGGCGGAGGCGGGCAAGGTGCGCTGAGCGAGGGGCAGTTTGCGCCGATCGCGGCCTGGCACCACGTAACTAGGGTCAGTCGGGTTTCCGGACGGGAGCACTGCCACGCCCGTGCTCCCGACCGCTCAGCTCGGCGTCGAGCGTCTCCTGAGCCACACGCATGACCTCGGCGTATACGGGGTCCTGCAGCCGCTTCCACATCTCGTCCTCAGGGACGTCCTCGACGTGGCTGACCACCCACCAGATATTGCCGAAGGGATCCTTGATACGCCCTCCGCGCTGCCCGAAGGCGTCGTTCGCCACAGCGGTGACGACCTGGCCGCCGGCCGCGACGGCTCGCGAGAACACCTGATCCGCGTCAGCGACGAACACACGCAGCAGACTCGGCATGACAGGCCAGTCCGCGTGCCGGTCGAAGGCCAGCACGACGGTGTCACCGACCCGGATCTCCCCGTGCCCGACCAGGCCGTCCTCCGTCAGCACCCGCCCGAGTTCCTCGCCGCCGAACGCCTGGGCGACGAAGTCGAGGAAGGCCCCCGTGTCGTCGGTGACGACCCAGGGCGCGACGGTGGTGTAGCCCGCTGGCGCGGTGTTGCCCTGTTTGGACATCGCGGTCCCTTTCGCCGATGCCGGATGCTGACAACGACGCTAGGCGAGATGTAGGTCTGCTTCTGTCCTAGACGTGGCGGACTTGGGGCACGCAGTCGTTCACAGCCACATCGCGGCTACGTCTCCCCGGTCCAGGTCAGGCTCCCTTTCCCTACGAGTTCTTCTCAAGCGGACGCGACAGCAGCTTCACTGGGCTCCACTACGTCGTGGTCTTGCAGCATGGCAACAAGCTCACGGGTCGCTCGCTGCCGAACGGCTCGCTGAACCCCAATTCGCCGCTCTCCATGGATCTGACCGTTGACGGAAATGTGGTCACGGGCACGTGGGTGGAGGAGACGGCAGCTGAGGGGTACTACGCGGGAGCGCGGTATCACGGTGCGATTCAGATGCTCATTGAACCCACGGGGCGCCGGATGCAGGGCAAGTGGATCGGGTTCGGCAAGGAATTCGGCGTGAACACGGGCCCGTGGGTACTGGAGTTCAAGGATGCTTCCACCAACAAGGCGTCCCTGGAGAAGTGGAACGTCAGGCCGAAAGACTGAAGACACCAGATGGGCCAGGAGGGTGCTACTAACCAGCATCTGATTGATGGGGGTCGGAGCCGACGGTGCTCGGGGGAGAGGGCACGGCGTGTGGCTCAGGTGTTGCCACCGGAGTGGGGGGGTGTGGGCTCGCTGCGGTGGGCCCATAGGAGCGCTCCTGTCAGGAGCGCGGTGCCTCCCAGCAGCCAGGGAAGCGGGCCTGGTGGAAGGACGCCAACGATCAAACCGGTGAGGGCTGCTACCAG
Source organism: Streptomyces sp. NPDC002156 (assembly GCF_053593675.1). NCBI lineage: Bacteria > Bacillati > Actinomycetota > Actinomycetes > Kitasatosporales > Streptomycetaceae > Streptomyces > Streptomyces sp. NPDC002156. The sequence continues at coordinate 142,608 of NZ_JBSFDA010000004.1, forward strand.
TTGCAGGGCGAGGGACTGGACGGACAGTGCGGTGGCCCGGCCCGCGCTGGTGACACGGCGGTGCAGGATGTCGTTCTCGCTGGGTCCCGCGGCGCCGAGGCCGAGGTAGACCAGGCCGTAGCCGGTAGCCGCGAGGACCATGGACGCCGCCCCTGTGGATACCGCGGTGGCGCCGAGCAGTAGCAGGCCGCTCGCGCCGGTGCCGAGGCTCACCATGACCGCGCGCTCGCCGCTGCCCGCGAGCCGGGCGATCAGCGGTGCGAGGTGGCTGCCGAGACCCGAGCAGATGAATCCGGCGCAGGCGAGTGCGGCGAAGAGCACCGCCCCCGACTCCGATGCGCCCGTGAGGGCCGCGGCACGGCCCGGCGTGAGCAGTTCGATCGCGGCCAGGGTGCTGCCGGCAGCTCCTGCGCTGAGGAACACCCGGCGGACCAGCGCATCACGGCCACCCAGGCGCAGTCCGCCCGCGACGGTGACCGGGATGCCTCGGAGTACGTTGCGCAGGGTGGCTGCCGGCCGGGGCGGTTCGGGCAGAGCGGTCAGGACGTACAGCACGAAGGCGACCTCGACCGCCGCGCCCAGCAGCAACGGGACGGAAAGGGGTAGCACCAGCCCGGAAGTGGCTTCGCTCAGCCGGGCGCCGAGGTCGGGGCCGAGTCCGAGCAGCCAGGGCAGGGCACCGCCGAACAGGGTGCCCGCGGCGAGCGCCGCGGATGTCGCGGAGGAGCCGCGGGCCAGGCCGGTGCGCAGTTCGGCGCCGGGGCCGGAGTGGGCGTGGACGGTGTCGACGTACCAGGCTTCGGCCGGTCCGCTGGACAGGGCGCGGCCCGTACCCATCAGCACCATGCCCAGGCCGAGCAGCCAGGGAGTAGTGCCCAGGCCCTCGAGGGTCAAGGCGGCCAGGTTCAGCAGGCCGGCGGCGGCCAGGACAGTGCGGCGTCCCACCACGTCGGACAGTCCTCCGGTGGGCAGTTCCAGCGCTGCGGCGGTGAGGGAGTGCGCGGCGAAGAAACCCGCGATGGTCGCCATGGTCATGCCGCGCTCGGTGAACAGCAGGATCAGCGGGGCGATGCTCAGCCCCAGGGGCAGCCAGAAGAGCACGCAGACCATGACGTAGCGGCGGCGGGCGGCGGGTATGTCCAGCGGCCTGGTCATGATGTGTTCTCGGCATCCGCCTCGGCGGGGGCGGGGGCGTCCGGCTCCGCCCCGGAGGCGCGCGGTGCCAGAGGCAGCCCGGCGGTGAGGAGGACGACCTGCGCCGCGCGCGGATCCCCTGCATCGCGGGCGATCAGTTCCTCCAGTTTCCGGTCGAGCACCTCCCAGAGTTCGGTGAGCGACTCGGGGGTCAGACGGGGCATCAGGTCGCTGATCCCGGAAGGTTCCACCCACTCCTGTGCCAGCCGCCCGTCGGCGATATCGGCCTCGTGCTGGACGAGGGAACCCTCCAGGTGCTCGATCTGCGCTCTGCGCGACAAGCTGAGCCAGGCACGGCTGCCCGGTGAGGCTTCCATGGCCTTGTTGCTCCAGGAGGTCACGGAGTGCACCGCCTGCCAGCGGCGCTCGCGCCCGTCACGGTGCTCGGCCTCGTTGACGAACGCGTACTTCGCCAGGACTCGCAGGTGGTAGCTGGTGGAAGCGGACGACTCCCCGGTCCTGACCGCGAGTTCGCTCGCGGTGGCCGGGCCGTCCTGCCGCAGCAGCCCAAGCAGCCGGATCCGCAACGGGTGCGTAAGGGCCTTCAAGGCTGCCGCGTCCTGCTCAGGGTCGAGTACGCGCCTCTGTTCTTCGCTGACCATGACGGGAGGCTAGAACCCTCGGAGGCTTTCCAAAAGTATTTTTGCAGAATTTATTTTGGGATTGGCCGGCAAGCCGGCCGGAGGGTGGCCTTCCGGGTGTGTGTGGGGGCTTCGGGGGTGAAGCGCCGCAGGAACGCCTGGACGGGGCTAGGTGAGCCCGAGTGGACCAAGCGACTTACGTAGCCCTGTTCGGACTGGGTGTCACAGCCCTGGGGGGAGTCTGTCTGGCCGAGGAACATCCTGGTCAGACCCTGTCTTGGAGGCCGTGGCGGGAATCGAACCCGCGTAACTCGCTTTGCAGGCGAGTCCCTAAACCACTCGGGCACACGGCCGGGCTGGGAGCGGAGTGGGCGCAGTGTGTCTGCGTTCCGGTCCGTTCCGAACTTCGTTACTCGACCGTAGAGGTGGGGTGCGGGGAGGGGCAAGGGAGTCGGGCGGGCCGCAATGGGACTGCCATACGCCGTTCATGAACCGGGGGTCGGCGGACCGGGGGCGTACGTCCAAGGTCTCGGGTCGGGCCCTACCTCCGACAGGGGTCAAGGCCGGGGATGGCCCTTACGCTGGCCTGCATGACCTCACTGGAATCGGGCGACACCGGCGTCGCCACCGACAGCGTCGACGCGGATGCTCCCTTGGCTGCCCTACCTGGTGAGGGGGTGCTCGGGCGTTCCTATCGGGCGCTCAGTGTTGGGATTGTCTCCGTCGTGCTGCTGATCGCCTTTGAGGCGACTGCCGTGGGGACCGCCATGCCCGTCGCGGCTCGGGAGCTGGACGGGGTGTCGCTGTACGCGTTCGCCTTCTCCGGGTACTTCACGACCAGTCTGTTCGGGATGGTGCTTGCCGGGCAGTGGTCGGATCGGAAGGGGCCGCTGGGGGCGCTCACCACGGGTATCGCCGCCTTTGCCGCCGGGTTGTTGTTGTCCGGGACCGCCGGGGTCATGTGGCTGTTCATCGCCGGGCGGGCCGTGCAGGGGCTCGGGGGTGGGCTGGTGATCGTTTCCCTGTATGTGGTTGTCGGGCGGGCTTATCCGGAGCGGTTGCGGGCCTCGATCATGGCTGCCTTTGCCGCCAGTTGGGTTGTGCCGTCCGTTGTCGGGCCTCTTGCTGCCGGTGCCGTCACCGAGCAGCTCGGGTGGCGGTGGGTGTTCGTCGGGATTCCTGTGCTTGTTGTGTTTCCGCTCGCTCTTGCTCTGCCTCAGATACGGCGGCTTGCTGGTGGGGCTGTGAAGGAGGGGAAGCGGGACGAGGCGGGGGACCGGCGGCGGATTCGGCTTGCCTGCGGGATTTCGCTCGGTGCCGGGCTGCTTCAGTACGCCGCCCAGGATTTGCGGTGGGTCTCCCTTCTTCCGGGGCTTCTGGGCGTCTCGTTGCTCGTGCCCGCCGTGCTTGGGCTGCTTCCTCGCGGGACCTATCGGGCCGCTCGCGGGTTGCCGTCCGTTGTGTTGTTGCGTGGGGTGGCCGCGGGGTCCTTCATCGCCGCCGAGTCCTTCATTCCGTTGATGCTCGTCACCCAGCGGGGGCTGTCGCCGACGTTCGCCGGGTTCTCGCTCGCCGCGGGGGGTGTTACGTGGGCGTTGGGGTCGTCCGTGCAGGCTCGGGCGCGGATGGAGCCGTATCGGGAGCGGCTGATGACGTTCGGGATGGTTCTCGTCGCCGCGTCGATCGCCGGGGCGCCCGCCGTGCTTATTGATGCCGTGCCGGTGTGGACCCTTGCGGTGGTGTGGGCCTTCGGGTGCTTCGGGATGGGGCTCGTCATCGCCAGTACCAGTGTTTTGTTGCTTCATCTCTCCGCTCCCGAGGAGGCCGGCGCCAACTCCGCTTCTCTGCAGATCTCCGACGGGCTGTCCAATGTCTTGTTGCTGGCTGGTGGGGGTGCGGCTTTCGCCGCGCTGGGTGGGGGGACGGTGGCTCATGCCTCCGACGCCTCGGCCGGGGGTTCCCATCCGGCCGCCTTCGCCGTCGTGTTTCTGCCTATGGCGGGGGTGGCGTTGGTGGGGGCCTGGGTGACTACGCGGGTGCGCGCAGAATCGCGGTGACACCATCTGGTACCGCGTAGTACCGTTGTGGCATGGCTGGACTGAATCTGCGGTTTACGGACGATGAGCTCGACGCGCTGCGCGAACGTGCGGCAGCGGAGGGGCGCAGCATGCAGGCGTTCGCGCACGACGCCGTGATCGAGGCCATAAATGAGCATTCGAGACTGTTCAACGAGGCCGCCGACCACGTACTGAAGGCCAGCGCCGAGCTGAACCGGAGGCTCGCCTGATGCACTACCTCACGTTGCCCGAGTTGCTGAACCTCGCGAAGCGGCTTGGGGCTGATGACGTGCGCGATTTCGGGCTCCTGGACTCGGCCCTCGCGCGCCCTCAGTCGAGCGTGTTCGGGCAGGACGCCTATCCGGACGTCTGGCAGAAGGCCGCGGCGCTGATGGAGTCCCTCGCCCGCAACCACGCCCTCATCGACGGGAACAAGCGCATCGCCTGGTACGCGACCTGGGTCTTCCTGCACATGAACGGCCACCCACTGAACCCGGAGTTCGACGTGGACAAGGCCGAGGCGTTCGTCCTCGATGTCTGCCAAGGCGCCCTGGACGTGCCGACGATCGCAACCCAGTTGCCGCGCTTCGCGCGCTGACCCTTACGGACGTTGTGAGCTGAGTCCCATCCCGGGGTGACCCCGCGTCGTACGCACGTTGACAGCACCGGGCCGCCGGTAGGGTGGCCCGGTTGTCATACGTAGCTCCAGCCCCAGCCTTCCCGCTGTAGCCGTAGCTGCAACCGCCGCCGAGCCGCCCGACCCACCACCCCCGGAGACCGTGACTACCACCGCCGCCAGCGCTGCCACCGCCACCGCCTCGAACCATCACCTCTCGCCCGCCTTCCCGGGCCGTGCCCCCTGGGGTACCGCCAGCAAGCTGCGTGCCTGGCAGCAGGGGGCGATGGAGAGATATCTCCACGAGCAGCCGCGTGACTTTCTCGCCGTCGCCACACCCGGCGCCGGCAAGACGACGTTCGCGCTGACGCTCGCCTCCTGGCTGCTGCACCACCATGTCGTGCAGCAGGTGACCGTGGTCGCGCCCACCGAGCATCTGAAGAAGCAGTGGGCCGAGGCGGCGGCGCGGATAGGGATCAAGCTCGATCCCGAGTACAGCGCCGGGCCGCTCAGCAAGGAGTATCAGGGCGTCGCCGTGACGTACGCGGGGGTTGGCGTGCGGCCCATGCTGCACCGCAATCGCTGCGAGCAGCGGAAGACCCTTGTCATTCTCGACGAGATCCACCACGCCGGTGACTCCAAGTCCTGGGGTGAGGCCTGCCTCGAAGCCTTCGAGCCCGCCACCCGGCGGCTCGCGCTCACCGGTACGCCCTTCCGGTCCGACACCAATCCCATTCCCTTTGTCACGTACGAGGAAGGGAACGACGGGATTCGGCGGTCCTCCGCCGACTACACCTACGGGTACGGGAACGCGCTCGCCGACCATGTCGTCCGGCCCGTCATCTTCCTCTCCTACAGCGGGCAGATGCGGTGGCGGACCAAGGCGGGGGATGAAATCGCCGCCCGGCTCGGTGAGCCGATGACCAAGGACGCCATCTCGCAGGCCTGGCGTACCGCGCTCGATCCGCGCGGTGAGTGGATGCCGAGCGTGCTGCGCGCCGCCGACAAGCGGCTGACCGAGGTACGGAAGGGCATCCCGGACGCCGGGGCCCTCGTCATCGCCTCCGATCAGGAGTCCGCCCGCGCCTACGCCAAGTTGATTCGCGACATCACCGGGACCAGGGCCACCGTCGTCCTCTCCGACGACTCCGGCGCCTCCGACCGTATCGACGAGTTCGCCAACAACGACTCCCGCTGGATGGTCGCCGTACGGATGGTGTCGGAAGGCGTCGACGTGCCTCGGCTGGCTGTTGGGGTTTACGCCACCACCATCTCCACCCCCCTCTTCTTCGCCCAGGCCGTCGGGCGTTTCGTGCGGTCCCGGCGGCGTGGCGAGACCGCGTCCGTGTTCCTGCCGACCGTCCCCGACCTCCTCACCTTCGCCAACGAGATGGAGGTCGAGCGCGACCACGCCCTCGACAAGCCCAAGAAGGAGGGCGAGGAGGACCCGTACGCCGAATCCGAGAAGGAGATGGAGGAGGCGAACCGGGAGGAGGACGAGGACACCGGGGAGCAGGAGCAGTTCTCCTTCGAGGCGCTGGAGTCCGACGCCGTCTTCGACCGGGTGCTGTACGACGGCGCCGAGTTCGGGATGCAGGCCCACCCGGGGAGCGAGGAGGAGCAGGACTACCTCGGGATCCCGGGGCTGCTCGAACCCGATCAGGTGCAGCTTCTCCTCCAGAAGCGGCAGGCTCGGCAGATCGCGCACAGCCGTAAGAAGCCGGACGACGAGGCCGATCTTCTGGAGTTGCCCGCTGAGCGGCGGCCTGTGGTCTCTCACAAGGAGATGCTCGAACTGCGTAAGCAGCTCAACACCATGGTCGGCGCGTATGTGCATCAGAGCGGCAAACCGCACGGGGTGATCCACACCGAGCTGCGGCGCGTCTGCGGTGGGCCGCCGAGTGCGGAGGCCACCGCGGGACAGTTGCGACAGCGCATCGCCAAAGTGCAGGAGTGGGCCACGCGGATGCGGTGATCACCTCACCGCTGCCCGGCGCGTCCGGTGAGGGGGCGTGTGCGGTCGTACACACGCTGTGCATATCGGGAGGAAGCGCAGTAGTCCGTATCGCGGAGTGACCGGATTCTGGACGTAGCCTTCCGCTGAGCGAACCGCCTTCGCTAATGTCCCCGACACGCACACGCCCCGTGGCAGCGCCGCCGCGGAGCGCAGTCGTGAAGCGACCGTGTCCGGGAGAGCCCGGGCCGCGCCGATCGGCCGCCTCTGACACGCGTCGCCCACGGGACCGGCGACGCACCCGTCGTCAGGAGGCTGCCGACCTCACCACGTGAAGGAGTGGGCGTCGTGACCGCGGAGACCTCCCAGACGCTCGACCGGGGACTGCGCGTCCTCAAGCTGCTCGCCGACACCGACCACGGTCTGACCGTCACCGAACTGTCGACCCGGCTCGGCGTCAACCGGACCGTCGTGTACCGGCTGCTGGCCACCCTGGAACAGCACGCCCTCGTACGCCGTGACCTGGGCGGCCGGGCGAGGGTGGGGCTGGGAGTGCTGAGGCTGGGGCGTCAGGTGCATCCCCTCGTACGGGAAGCCGCGCTGCCCGCGCTCAGGTCGCTGGCCGAGGACATAGGCGCCACCGCCCATCTGACCCTCGTCGACGGGACGGAGGCGCTCGCCGTGGCCGTCGTCGAGCCGACCTGGACCGACTACCACGTGGCGTACCGGGCCGGGTTCCGCCACCCCCTGGAGCGCGGCGCGGCTGGCAAGGCCATCCTCTCCGCCCGGCAGCAGCCCGCCACCGACCCCGGGTACACCCTCACCCACGGCGAGCTGGAGGCCGGCGCGAGCGGGGCGGCGGCTCCGCTGATCGGCGTGACGGGCGTCGAGGGGAGCGTGGGGGTCGTCATGCTCGCCGACGCGGTGCCCGAGCGGGTGGGGCCCCGGGTCATGGACGCGGCTCGGGAAGTGTCCGAGGCCCTGCGCTGAGGGTCCCGCCGGGGGATCGGCAGGTCCCGTCGGGGGACCGCGGTAGGACGGCCGCCCCTGGCCTGAACTCGGCCCCACGTTAGATTGACCCCGTGCTCTCTCGCCTCACGCGCCCCCGGGCCGTCGCCGTCTGTGCCCTGCCCGTCGTGGCCCTGCTCGCGACGGCCGCGTTCGCGCCGTTGCCGTTCGCCTTGGCGCAGCCCGGGATGACGGCGAACGTTCTCGGCGACAACGACGGCGACCCGGTCATCACCATCACCGGCGCGACGGTCCGCGAGACGCGCGGTGAGCTGCGGATGACGACCATCGAGGCGACCGGTCCTGACACCCACGTGAGCCTCGGTGACGTACTTGATGGTTGGTTCTCCACCGATCAGGCCGTGATGCCGCGCGACTCGGTCTATCCGAGCGGTGACAGCACCAAGGAGATCGAGGAGCACAACGCGGCCGAGATGAAGGAGTCGCAGGACGCTGCGGCCGAGGCGGCGCTGAAGTATCTGGACGTGGACTCCGGCAAGGTCAAGGTCTCGCTCAAGCTTTCCGATGTCGGTGGGCCCAGTGCGGGGTTGCTGTTTTCGCTGGGGATCGTGGACAAGCTGGACGGTGACGGTGCGGGGGGTGACCTGACTGGGGGGCGGTCCATCGCGGGTACGGGGACCATTGACGCGGATGGGACTGTTGGCGCGGTGGGGGGTGTCGCGTTGAAGACGCAGGCTGCTCGGCGGGATGGGGCGACTGTTTTTCTGGTGCCTGAGGCGGAGTGTTCGGATGCGGAGTCGGAGTTGCCCAAGGGGCTTCGGCTGATTCCGGTTACTACGCTCAAGGGGGCGGTTGGGGCGTTGGTGGCGTTGGAGACGGGGCGGGGGTCTGTGCCGAGTTGTTAGCGGTCGGCTTTTCGGCTGCGGGCCGGTGGGGGCTTGTCGCGCAGTTCCCCGCGCCCCTGAGGGGATCACCGCAACCCGCGTTCGCCAGTTCTGTTCGGACAGGCCCCCAGCCCCATCTCCCCTCTACCTCACCAGCTCCCAGTCCTGCGAGCCGTCCGTTGTCGCGTTCTGCAGCGTCAACGGGGATCCGGCGGTCGCTCCCGTCAGGTACAGGTTCGGGTTCTTCACCGACTGCAGTTTGTAGAAGCCGTCGTCCGTCTTGATGAGGTTCCAGGTGCCCGTGGCGCTGTTGTCGACCCACTGGCCGATCCGCTGGCCGGCCGTCGCGTTGCCGGTCCAGATGGCTGCCGCGCGGCCGCCGGACTTGTTCAGGAGTGTCGTGCCGCCGTTCGGTTCGGTCACCACGTGCCAGTACTGGGTGTCCGGGTCGGCCGCTGAGCCCGGCGCCTCCAGTGCCACGTCGGGCACGTCGCCGTTGCCGAGGTTCGCGTCGTTCGTGTGGTTGCCCGTGCCGATCACCTGGTCGGTCCTGCGGTTGACCAACTGGTAGTAGGCGCCCGCCGACTGCCCCAGGTCGACCTCCGCGAACGCCAGTGTCGAGGTGCCCTGGTTGTTGAGGATCGCGACGCGGCCGGTGCCCTCCACGTACTGCAGGTTGCGGCTGTACGCACCCGGCGACGTCGTCTGGTACTCCTTCCAGCGGCCGTCGCTGCGCCCGCTCTCGTTGACCCAGACGCTGCCGCTGCCGGCCGCGTTGTAGACCAGCCGCCCACCAGGAAGCTGGATGATGACCGGGCTGCCGTTCCTTGTGAGCGGACGGGAGCCGGTGTCGACCGGCAGAGAGCCGACGTCGGTGCCGGTGGCGGAGCCCTTGTAGAACTCCAGCGGGTTGTCGGCGATCACGTACCGGGTGTTGGCTCCGCCGCCCCAGTACTCGAACGGGAGCATCCACTTGCCGTCCGTCGTCCGCACGACGTTCGCCATGCCCGGCCGCCCGCCGCCGATCTCCGTCTTGCCGCCGCCCATGTTGTCGGTCAGTCCCGCCACGTCGACGACGGGAGCGCTCCACGGCGTCGCAGCGCGGCCGTTCCACGTCTTGTGGGCGAGGATCTGGCCGTGCGAGTCCGTGGCGGTGTCGTTGGCGGGGTCCAGCGTCGGGACGCCGGTGCTCGCGTTGAAGCCGGTGTAGTCGTTCTCGTCCGAGTAGTAGCAGACGAGCTTGCCCTTGTGGACCATCAGGTACGGCTCCCAGAGGGGGTCCACCTGCCGGTTCGTGTTCGCGGCGGCGATGTTCTGGCCGACCGCGCCCGCGCTGCCGCCCTGCCAGCCGCCTGTTGCGACGACGTTCTCGACCTTCCAGGTCACTCCGTCGTCCACGCTGGAGTACAGGGCGATCGCGATGTCGCTGCGGTCGCCGTCGTTGGACGGCGTCCAGTTCGGGTCGGCCGCCTTGTGCTCCTTGTAGTAGGCGTCGTCGCCCGACACGACACTCGCGAGGAGCAGCGTGCCCGCCTTGAGGTCGCCGACGTCCTGGGGGAGGGCGTACAGGTAGGGGTTCGTCCAGTTGCTCTTGTATTTGGCGTACTGGGGGTCGCTGGAGAGGTACGCCGGTGCCTTGACCTCCGACAGGGGCTGCCACGACGTTCCGTGGTCGTCGCTCTTGTAGACCGGGAGGGTCTCCCGGTCGGCGCTGCCGGTCGCCGTCACGACGGTGGCCTTCTCGAACGCCGCGACCAGCCGCCCGCTCGGCAGCTGCGCCGACTTCGGGTAGATCGCGCAGTTGCCGCGGTCCTTCAGGCACGGCTCGTTCCCGAGCTGGTAGAGGATCCCGCCCGTCGGGTTGTAGGCCTGCGCACTCGCCATGGGTACCGCCAGCAGCGCGGCCGCCGCGACGAGACTCCCCAGCGCCTTGGTCGGCTTTCGTCTACTCTGCGTTCTCTGCCTGCTCCGCATTGCCCCTCCGGTCGCTCTGTACCGAGTCCATTTGTGACTGCGTAGTCAGGCCGGAGTCTGTGGCTCCGATCCAGGTAGCGTCAATAGTCGTACACTGATTTCGACGTTTCTCTGACAGCGCAGTCCGACGACGCATACGGTGACGCATCCGGTGAGGAAGGGGCTTCAGTGGCCGGTACTCAAGGTCGTGACGGCATCTCGCGGGCCCCGGCGACGAGTTCCGATGTCGCGCGCCTCGCCGGTGTCTCCCAGAAGACGGTCTCGCGGGTCATGAACAACGAGCCGTACGTCCGTGAGGAGCTGCGCACGCGTGTCCTGCGGGCGGCGCAGCAGCTCGGGTACCGCCCCAACGGCGCGGCGCGCAGCCTGACTTCGGGCCGCAGTCGGCGGCTGGGGGTCATCTCCCTGGGCGCCCGCCTCTACGGACCCACGACCATGCTCGTCGCCATAGAGCGCTCGGCGCGCCGGCTCGGCTACTCGGTCAGCGTCGCCCACACCACCGAGGACGACGAACACAGCACCGCCGAGGCCATCGACAGCCTCCTCGAACAGGGCGTCGACGGCATCGTGCTGTCGGAGGCGATCGACGAGGGCAGCCCGGTCAAGGTCTGGCTGGACGTGCCCATCCTCACCATCGGGCGCTTTCCGGGGCTCGTCGCGGCGCGGCGCATCCGCTCGGCGGAGAAGTCGGACCGCAGCGGGTACGTGGCGACGCGGCACCTCATCGACCTCGGGCACACCGAGATCCGGCATGTCTCGGGGCCGGCCCAGTGGTGGGCGTCCCGCGACCGCGCGGACGGCTGGCGCTCGGCGCTGACCGAGGCCGGCCTGCCCGTGGCCGAGCCCGTCGCGGGGGACTGGTCGTGCGCGAGCGGGTACGAGGCGGGGCTGCGGCTGGCGGATGACTCGGCGATGACCGCCGTGTTCGTCGCGAACGACGATATGGCGATCGGCCTGGTCAGGGCGTTGCACGAGCGGGGGCGGCGGGTTCCGGACGAGGTGAGCGTCGTGGGGATGGACGACATTCCGGCCGCCCGTTTCCAGCAGCCCGCGCTGACTACGGTGGCGCAGGACTTCGACGCGGTGGCGACGGAGGGGGTTGGGTTGCTGGTGGAGGAGATTGCGAACCCGGGGTCAGCGGAGCGGGTTCTGCGTGAGGTGGATCCGCCGTTGGTGGTGCGGGAGTCGAGTGGGCGGCCTCGGGTGGGCTGAGGGTGCCGTGGAGGGGGTTGTCGGTTTGCTGCGGGCCGGTGGGGGCCGGTCGCGCAGTTCCCCGCGCCCCTGGAGGGGCCTGCGGCCCCATCGGGGAGTCCGGTGAGGGGTTGGTGGTTTGCTGCGGCGCCGTCGTGGCTGGTGGCGCAGTTCCTCGCGCCCCTGGAGGGGCCTGCGGCCCCGTCGGGGAGTGCGGTGAGGGGTTGGTGGTTTGCTGCGGGCCGGTGGGGGCTGGTTGCGCAGTTCCTCGCGCCCCTGGAGGGGCCTGCGGCCCCATCGGGGGCGCTGGCGAACTGGGGCCGCGCCTGCTTACGCGAGCTGCGGCTTCGGCGGTGACGAGGCCAGGCGCAGGCCGATTTCTACGAGGGTCCAGCCGACCCTCGTGCGCAGGTCCCGCGTAGGGGGCTTGGCCGTGGCGGCGAGGCGGTGGGCGTCGGCCTCGGCTCGGAGGTCGGCGGCTCGGAGGTGGTGGAGGGCGAGGTAGGGCTCGGCGGGGTTCATCGGGCGCGGCCTCTCAGGTCGTGTGGGTCGGGAAGACGTGGGTGTGGACGCGTACCGTCTCCGCTTCCGGGGTGCCCTCGGCCGGGGCCTGGGCGCGGTAGCTGTCGACGAGTTCGTGCATACGGTGGATCAGGTCCAGGGCGGTCTCGGGTGTCAGCCGTAGCGTCATGTCGCTCAGGTCCGACGAACTCCGCCATGCCTCGGACCAGTCGTTCGGGTTGCCCAGCCAGGTCGAGATCTCCTGGGTGTGGGCGTTCGCGACCTCGTGGATGAACAGGTCGGCGGCGCCACGGACGGCCGGGTCGGGGTCCCTGTGCAGGGCGTCGTTGAACCGCACGCCCTCGTGCGCCGCCCGCCACCAGCGTTCCCGGCCCTTGCCGTGCTCGGGCGCGTCCTCGATGAAGCCGTGCGCGGCGAGCTGCCTCAGGTGGTAGCTGGTCGCGCCGCTCGACTCGCCCAGTTTCGCGGCCAGTTGGGACGCGGTGGCGGGTCCGCTGCGCCGCAGCGTGGTCAGCAACTGCATCCGCAGCGGATGGGCGAGACCACGCAGCGAGCGGGCGTCGAGTTCGACTACCTGGGGGGTCGGGGGAGTCGGGGGGATCGGGTCTTCGGGCTGCTCCGGCATGCTTACAAAGGTAGCCTTGCAAAGGAGTGGTTGCAAGGGTTTCTTTGCAACCACTCCTTTGTATTGCAACCACTCCTTTGTGGAGAGTGGGCCTACTCCACAGGCCTACTTCACAAACCCCTCCGCCCGCATCCAGTCCAACGCCACCTGATGCGGATCCTCCCCCTCCACATCCACCTTGGCGTTCAGCTCCTGTGCCACCGCGTTCGTCAGTTTCGCCGTCACCGGGTCGAGGATCTTCGTGATCGCCGGCCACTTCTTCAGGGTCTTCGAGTTGATCTCGGGGGCCGCGTTGTAGTTGGGGAAGAACTTCCGGTCGTCCGCCATCACCGCCAAGCCCATCGACTTGATGCGGCCGTCCGTCGTGAAGACCTCCCCGTACACGCAACTCCCCTTCGCCGCCTGCGTGTAGATGATCCCGGTGTCCATCTGCGTGATGTTCCCTGCGGGCAGGCTCATGCCGTACGCCTTCTCCATGCCCGGCAGTCCGTCCGCGCGGTTGGCGAACTCGCCCTCCACGCACAGCGTCACCGCCTTCGGGCGGGTCGCCGCCAGCTCGGCCACCGCCGACAGTGTCTTCGTGCCGAACTGCTTGAAATTCGACTGGTTCATCGCCAGCGCGTAGGTGTTGTTCAGCGCCGACGGGGACAGCCACGTCAGTCCGTTCTTCAGGTCCGCGTCCCGTACCGCCTTCCACTGCTCGTGCGGGTCGGCGATCGGTTCGCTGTTGCCCTGGTACGTGATCCACGCGGTGCCCGTGTACTCGTACATGCCGTCCGCGTCGCCCTTCTTCACCGCCTCGCGCGCACCGAACGAACCCTGGATGCCCGTACGGTCGAGCACGTCCGCGCCCGCCGCCTCGAAGGCGATGCCCATCATCGCGCCGAGGATCAGGTTCTCGGTGAACGACTTGGACGTCACCGTCAGTTGGGCGCCCTTCAACGGCTTCCCCTTGCCGATCGAGCCCGGTTCGACGTCGTCGACCATCGGCGAACCGCTGGTCAGGCCGCAGCCGGGCGCAAGTGCCGCGAGGAGCACGCAGCCGGCCACAGCCGGCCAAGCCCGCCTGCGCCGCCTCACGTCCCCGCCTCCAACCCCCGTGGCCGCAGCAGTAGTTCGGCCAGCGAGGCCAGCCAGTCCACCAGCAGCGCCAGTACGACGGTCAGGATCGAGCCCAGCATCAGCACCGGCATACGCTGGTTGGTGATCCCGGTCGTGATCAGCACCCCCAGTCCACCGCCCCCGCCGAACGTGGCCAGTGTCGCCGTGCCCACGTTCAGGACGAGCGCCGTCCGCACGCCCGCGAGGATCAGCGGTACCGCCAGCGGGAGTTCGACCCGGGCCAGCACCCACGACGACGACATGCCGATGCCGCGAGCCGCCTCCAGGAGCGTCGGGTCGTTGGCCTTGAGGCCGGCGATGGTGTTCGACAGGACGGGCAGCACCGCGTACGCCACGATCCCGATCAGCGCCGACTTCCGGCCGATGCCCAGCCAGATCACCAGCAGTGCCAACAGGCCGATCGCCGGGGTCGCCTGACCCATGTTGGCGACCGTCATCACCACCGGGGTCGCCCGCCGGAACGCCCTCCGTGTGAGCAGGATGCCCAGCGGGATCGCGATGACCAGCACGAAGAACGTGGAGATCGCCGTCAGTTCGATGTGCTGCCAAAGGGCCTTCGACACCTGCCCGTTGGACAGCGCGTTCTCGGAGATCGGGTCCAGGTCGGCCTGCCGGAACCACAGCCAGGTCGCGAGCAGCACGAGGACCAGGACACCGGGCAGGATCGTCAGCTTCTGCCAACTCGGTCTGGCCGTACGGGACTTGATGGACGGGGAAGTGGCTGCCGGAGTCCCGCCGAGACCCGGTCCCGCTACCGCCTCCTCTCCCCCGACCTCGCCTCCCTCACCTCCCGCTCCTTCTTCCTCCGTCTCCGGGTCCACCGTCGGAGTGGTCACGCCTTCACCACCCCTCCTCGTTCCCCGTCCCCTTCCTGCTCGGCATGCGTCAGGTCCGTCCGTGCCGTCTCCAGGTCGTGCTGCGCCTCCACCGCCTCCAGCCGGTCGGCATCCAGGAGTTCGTGCACGGAGTTCATCAGCGTCTCCATGTCGACAACGCCCTCGTACTCACCGCGCCGCCCGGTCACCGCGACCCGCCCCGCGTTGTCCGTCAGCACCGCCTCCAGCGCGTCCCGCAGGGTCGCGTCCCGGGTCACCGTGTCGGAGACCAGCGTCCCGGCGCGCGCCAGCGAACCCCTGGCCCGCATCAGGTCGCCCCGCCGCAGCCACTTGTACGGGCGGCGCCGCTTGTCGAGCAGCAGGATCTCGTTCGTACCGCTGGACCGGAGCTTGTTGAAGATGTCCTGGAGCGGGTCGTCGACGGCCACCGTCGGGTAGTCGGTGATCTCCACATTTCGTACGCGGGTGAGGTTCAGCCGTTTCAGGGCCGCCCCCGCGCCCACGAACCCGGACACGAAGTCGTCGGCGGGGTTGGTGAGGATCGCCTCCGGGGTGTCGAACTGGGCGATGTGCGAGCGTTCGCGCAGGACCGCGATCCGGTCGCCCAGCTTGATCGCCTCGTCGAAGTCGTGCGTCACGAAGACGATCGTCTTGTGCAGTTCGTGCTGGAGCCGGATCAGCTCGTCCTGGAGGTGGTCCCGGGTGATCGGGTCGACGGCACCGAACGGCTCGTCCATCAGCAGGACCGGCGGATCGGCCGCCAACGCCCTTGCCACGCCCACTCGTTGCTGCTGACCGCCGGACAGCTGACGCGGATAGCGGTCGTGGAACTCGCCGGGGTCCAGGCCGACCAGGTCGAGCATCTCCTCCACCCGCGACTTGATCCGTCCCGTCGGCCAGCCCGTCATCCTCGGGACGAGCGCGATGTTCTGGGCGACCGTCATGTGCGGGAAGAGCCCGGACGACTGGATCGCGTACCCGATCCTGCGGCGTAGCTTCACCGGGTCCATGTCGGTGACGTCCTCGCCGCCGATGCGGATCCGGCCGCCGCTCGGCTCGATCAGCCGGTTGATCATCTTGAGTGTCGTCGACTTCCCGCAGCCCGACGGGCCCACGAAGATCACGGTCTCGCCTGCCTTGATCTCCATCGAGACGTTGTCCACGGCGGGCCGGTCACTGCCCGGATAGCGCTTGGTCAGACCCTCCAGCTCGATGGTGGCCCCATGGGAACTGGTCTCAGACACGGATCCCCCTAGGAATCGTCAGCCGCCCGACGAGCACGTACGCCGCGTCGAACAGCAGCGCGAGCACGATGATCCCCAGCGTGCCGGCGAGCACCTGGTTCAGGGCGTTCTTGCTGCCCAGCGAGGCGATGCCCCGGAAGATCTCGTTGCCGAGCCCCGGTCCGGACGCGTATGCGGCGATGGCCGCGATGCCCATCAGCATCTGCGTCGAGACCCGGATACCGGTCAGGATCGGCGGCCAGGCCAGTGGCAGTTCCACCCGGGCCAGCTGCGCCACCCGGGACATCCCGATGCCCCTCGCCGCGTCGACGAGCGACGGGTCGACCCCGCGCAGGCCCACGATCGCGTTGCGCACGATCGGGAGGAGGCCGTAGAGGGTGAGCGCGATGACCGTCGGCGGCACCCCCAGGCCCACGATGGGGATCAGCAGGCCGATCATCGCGAGGGACGGGATCGTCAGGATCGTCGACGTCGCCGTGGTCGCGAGGTTGCCCGCCCACTCGCTGCGGTAGGTGACGACACCGAGCGTGATCCCGATGACCGTCGCCACGACCATGCACTGGAAGACGGCGCTGGCGTGCTGGAACGCGTCGGTGAGCAGCTGCTGATGGCGGTTTCCGAGGTACTCCCAGAAGTTCACCGCCATCACCCTTCAGCCGGTCCCGGTTCAGTCGCTGTCCTCCAGGGCCGCCTGCTCCACCAGCGGGATGATCCGCAGCGGAACGGGGTTCTCCATGACGATCGCCGTGGCGGCCCGGTCGATGCCATCAAAACCGACGACCCGGTCGATCACCCGCTGGAGATCGGCGTTCGAGCGGGCCACGAGTCGGCACAGCATGTCCCCGCTGCCGGTGGTCGTGTGCAGCTCCAGCACCTCCGGCACGGACGCCAAGTGGGCCCGTACGTCCGGCCCTTGCCCCTGCCGGATCTGGAGCGTCGCGAAGGCGGTGACCGGGTAGCCGAGGGCCGCCGGGTCCACCTGCGGCCCGAACCCCCGGATGACGCCATTCGACTGAAGCCGGTCGAGCCGCGCCTGCGCCGTCCCCCGCGCCACTCCCAGCCGCCGGGACATCTCCAGCACACCGATCCGCGGCTCCCGCGCGAGCAGCACGATGATCCGCCCGTCGAGTTCGTCGATCGTCACAGCGGCCTCCCGAAGTCCTTCGAGCGGATGGTCATCCTGTACAGAAAGCCCGGATGTACGGGCCCACAGCTGAGCAGAATGTCCAGCCACAGTGCAAACTGTTGCGCATCTTGCGAGCCCGGGGCGACGCTTCACCTATGACGCAGACCACACACCACACTCCCGACACCGCCCGGCAGGCAGACCCCTTCCCGGTCAAGGGAATGGACGCGGTCGTCTTCGCCGTGGGCAACGCCAAACAGGCCGCGCACTACTACTCCACGGCCTTCGGCATGCGGCTCGTCGCCTACTCCGGACCGGAGACGGGCAGCCGCGAGACGGCGTCGTACGTCCTGGAGAACGGCTCCGCCCGGTTCGTCTTCACCTCGGTCGTCAAGCCCGCCACCCCCTGGGGCCACTTCCTGGCCGGACATGTGGCCGAGCACGGCGACGGCGTCGTCGACCTCGCCATCGAGGTCCCGGACGCCCGTGCCGCGTACGAGTACGCCGTCGGCCACGGGGCCCGCTCGCTGGCCGAGCCGTACGAGCTGAAGGACGAGCACGGCACCGTCGTACTCGCCGCCATCGCCACGTACGGCCAGACCCGCCACACCCTCGTCGAGCGCACGGGGTACGACGGCCCGTACCTCCCGGGGTTCGCCGCCGCGGCCCCCCTCGTCGAACCGCCCGCCCGGCGCACCTTCCAGGCGATCGACCACTGCGTGGGCAACGTCGAACTCGGCCACATGAACGAATGGGTCGGCTTCTACAACAAGGTCATGGGCTTCACGAACATGAAGGAGTTCGTGGGCGACGACATCGCCACCGAGTACAGCGCGCTGATGTCGAAGGTCGTCGCCGACGGCACCCTGAAGGTCAAGTTCCCGATCAACGAGCCCGCCATCGCCAAGAAGAAGTCCCAGATCGACGAGTACCTGGAGTTCTACGGCGGCGCGGGCGTCCAGCACATCGCCCTCAACTCGGGCGACATCGTCGAGACCGTACGGACCATGCGGGCGGCCGGGGTCCAGTTCCTGGACACGCCCGACTCGTACTACGACACCCTGGGGGAGTGGGTCGGCGACACCCGCGTCCCCGTCGACACCCTCCGCGAGCTGAAGATCCTCGCCGACCGCGACGAGGACGGCTATCTGCTCCAGATCTTCACCAAGCCGGTCCAGGACCGCCCGACGGTCTTCTTCGAGATCATCGAACGGCACGGCTCGATGGGCTTCGGCAAGGGCAACTTCAAGGCCCTCTTCGAGGCGATCGAACGGGAGCAGGACAAGCGCGGCAACCTGTAATCGGCAACCTCCAACCAGCGGATACCGGTGGTCAGTTGGGCGGGCCCGATGCCACGGGCTCGCCCAGCGCCGCCAACGCCTCCCTCGCCGCCGGCACCCCCGCCGGCGAGAAGTACGGGTTGATCCGCAGCGCCTCCTCCAGATGCCTGCGCGCGGGCCCCGCCAGCCCCAACTCCCGCTCGATCATGCCCCGGTGGTACGAGTACAGCGCGCTGCGCACCTCGCCGCCGTGCTCCTTGTCGGTGGCCCGCTTCGCCCAGCCGAGCGCCAACTCGCCCTTCCCCGCCCGGTGCAACGCCCAGCCCAGCGCGTCCGCGACATCGAGGCCCGGCTGCCGTGCCCACTCCGCCCGCAGCCGCCGTACGGCCGACTCCGCGTCCCCGTGGTCCGCCTCGAACCGCCCGAGCAGCAACTCACCGTCCACACCGGCGGCTTGCTCCTTCGCGACCCGGGCCCGCAGTACGCCGTACTGCGCACGTGCTTCTTCCTGTTGCCCCAGGGACTCGTACAACTCGCCCAGCTCCAGCGCGTATTGGGGAGACGGCTGCTCGCCGAGGGCCGTGCGGTAGGCGGTCACCGCCTCCGTCGGCCGTCCCAGGGCCGCCAACGCCCGTCCCTCGCCCGCCCGTGCGGAGCCCAGGCCGGGGTCGAGGCGCAGGGCGGCCTCGAAGTGGTCCAGGGCGGCGGTCGGTTCGCCGCGCTCCCAGGCCAACTCGCCCGCCCGGTACTGCCATTCGGCCTCCTCGGCCGGGGTCGTGGCCCGTGCCGCCGCGTCCGCGAGCGCCGCCTGTGCGTCCTCGCGTCGCCCCTGGTCCCGGTACACGCCCGCCGCCTCCGCCATCACCGCCGGCACGGCCGCTCCGGAACGCAGCCCCTGCAGCCGCTCCAGCGTTCGCTGCACCGCCTTGTAGTCGCCGAGGCCGGTGTACGCGTCGAGCAGCGGTGGGTACGACGTCCAGCGCCCCGGCGCCTCGCGCAGCGCCGCCTCGCCCCACTTCCGGGCGGCCGGGAAGTCACGGCGGGTGTTCGCGAGCGCGGCCAGCCCGCCGAACGCCTCCGCGTTCCCGCCCGGGCGCACCTTGACCGACGTACGCAGCGCCCGTTCCGCCCTGGGGAAGTCGGTGGCGTCCGCCGTCCGCCGACCGCGCTCCACGTACGCCGAGCCGAGCTGCGCCCAGGCCTGTCCGTCACGCGGATGGGTGCGTACGAACGCCTCACGGTCGCCGATGAGCGCCGCCAGGTCGGGCAGCGCGGCGGGCGCCCCGGCGGTCACCGCCCGTTCAGCGCGGGCCGCCGGACCCGGCGCCGGTGGTGAGTCGGGCCGGTCCAGGGGCAGCAGCATCAGGGCGCCGCCGAGTACCGCACACCCCGCGAGTGCGGCGATCAGCGGGCGCGGGAGGACACGAACGCGGGCTCTCTCCATCTCCATGGCGCTCACTCTGCGTCAGTACGACGACCGGATTCCCGTACCGAAAGCGCCTCGCAGACGGGGTTCACACCGATGGCCCCGGGTGCGACGCTGTGATCATGAGCCGTATCCAAGCCGCACCCGACGAAGCCCAGGGCAACCTCACGGACCGGCTGCTCGCGGAGCTGCCGGCCGAGGCGGTGCTCACCGATCCGGACGTCACGTCCGCCTACGCGAACGACATGGCGAGCTTCTGCGAGGCCGGGACCCCGGCCGTGGTCGTACTGCCGCGCACGGTCGAACAGGTCCAGCACGTCATGCGCGTCGCCACCGAACTGCGCGTCCCGGTCGTCCCGCAGGGCGCCCGTACCGGACTGTCCGGCGCGGCCAACGCCTCCGAGGGCTGCATCGTGCTGTCGCTGGTGAAGATGGACCGGATCCTGGAGATCAGCCCGGTCGACCGCATCGCCGTCGTCGAGCCCGGCGTCATCAACGCCACGCTCTCCCGCGCCGTCAACGAACACGGCCTGTACTACCCCCCGGATCCCTCCAGCTGGGAGATGTGCACGATCGGCGGCAACATCGGCACCGCGTCGGGCGGACTGTGCTGTGTGAAGTACGGGGTCACGGCCGAGTACGTCCTCGGGCTGGACGTGGTGTTGGCCGACGGGCGGCTCATGTCCACCGGGCGGCGGACCGCGAAGGGTGTCGCCGGGTACGACCTCACCCGGCTGTTCGTCGGCTCTGAGGGCTCGCTCGGCATCGTCGTACGGGCGGTCCTTGCCCTGAAGCCGCAGCCGCCCCAACAGCTGGTGCTCGCCGCCGAGTTCGCGTCGGCGTCCGCCGCCTGCGACGCCGTGTGCCGGATCATGGAGGGCGGTCACGTTCCGTCCCTCCTCGAACTGATGGACCGTACGACCGTCAAGGCCGTCAACGACCTGGCGAACATGGGACTGCCGGAGACCACCGAGGCCCTGCTGCTCTGCGCCTTCGACACCCTCGACCCCGCGGCCGACCTGGCCGCCGTCGGCGCGCTCTGCGAGGCGGCCGGGGCCACCCAGGTGGTCCCCGCCGACGACGCCGCCGAGTCCGAACTGCTCCTCCAGGCGCGGCGGTTGTGCCTGGTCGCGCTCGAAGCGGTCAAGGGCACGACGATGATCGACGACGTGTGCGTACCCCGGTCGCGCCTCGGTGAGCTGCTGGAGGGCGTCGAGCGCATTGCCGAGAAGTACAAGCTGACCATCGGGGTCTGCGCCCACGCGGGCGACGGCAACACGCACCCCACGGTCTGCTTCGACGCCCAGGATGCCGACGAGTCCCGGCGGGCCCGCGAGTCCTTCGACGAGATCATGGCCCTCGGCCTGGAACTCGGCGGCACGATCACCGGGGAGCACGGCGTCGGCATCCTCAAGAAGGAGTGGCTGGCACGCGAACTGGGCCCCGTGGGCATGGAGATGCAGCGGGCGGTCAAGGCGACCTTCGACCCGCTGGGCATCCTCAACCCGGGCAAGCTGTTCTGAGGCCTGTGCGGTACGCGTCACTCGCCGTCCTGGGATTCGTCCGACGGCCACGGGTCGCGCAGCCACAGGTCGTCGGCCGGGGTGGGCGCGAGCAGCTCGGCGAGGCCGTCGTCGATACCGAGCTGCTCGGCCTCAGAGCCCGGGGGGACCGCCCGGAGGGTGCGCTCCAGCCACGCGGACACCTGAGCGGCGGGCGCCTCCAACAGGGCGTCTCCGTCGGGTGAACTCAGCGCCATCAGGACGACGCTGCGCCCGTCGACCTTCGTCGGCCACACGCGCACGTCACCGTGCCCGCACGGCCGGAACACCCCCTCGACCAGGAGTTCGCGGGCGAACGTCCAGTTCACGGGGTTCTCGGAGCTGATGTGGAAGGCGATGTGGACGGCGAATGGATCGTTGGTGCGGTAGGTCAGCCGCGCCGGGACGGGGATGCTCCGCTCCGGCGACAGGATGAGTTTCAGCTCCAGTTCCCGTTCCACCACGGTGTTCATGGCGTGCGTCATGGCGGTACTTCCTCTCTCGTCGAACCTGTCGTGCGGGGTCCGTGTCGGGCCCGCAAGAGGAGAGAGGGCGCAGAGGCGTCAGCATTACGCGAGTTTCCGGGAAGTTTTTCGGAGATGTTTCTTGCGAACGATGTCGAACGGTGTCCAACGGTGGCGGACCCGTCGCGACAGATGGCAGAAGCTGTCACGAACGAGGTAGGTAGGGCACGAGGGGCATCGATGAGTGCGCCCGTCTGATAGATGTGGGGCACCCCAAATGACCCCCGAGCAGATACGGGACGACGGACATGAGCGCCCCAACCCCGGCCCCCGGTGACGACAGGCCCCGCGAAGGGTATTACCCGGACCCTTCCATTCCTGGATATGTCCGGTTCTGGAACGGCACCGCCTGGGTGCCGGGCACCAGCCGTCCCGCGCCGTCCGACGGTGCGTCGGCCGTGGCGCGGGTCGAGGAGACCGGGCCGCACTTCTTCGACGAGGAGCCGCAGTCGCAGGCCGCCGAGCCGCGCCGGGCGACCCCCGCGGAGGCCCAGCACGGCAGCCGGCCCGAACCGGCGTCCGCCTGGGGCGCCGACCGCTCCCACCAGTCCGGCTTCGGCGGAAACCGGGACCGCCAGGTCTCCTGGGGCTCCCCGGCGGCCGACCCCCGGGTGACGAACGAGCCCCCGGCCCAGCCGGACGGGCGCTCTGCCCGTACGGACGGCACGGCGACCATCCCGCCCGCCGAGCCGGACACCGGTGACGTGCCCGAGTCGGGCACGTTCGTGTTCCGCCGGCCCACCCCCGGACCGGCCGCAGTCGGAGGCGGTGGCGCGGAGGGAGGCGTTCCCGGCACCCGTGGCCCCGTCCCCTCCGAGAGCACCATGACCTTCCGTGCGCTCTCCCCGCGCACGGAGCGCGAGGGCGGGGCCGACGGCGCGCAGCCGGGGAGCACGGGCTCGCCGGGGGGCGCGCAGGGCCCGGTCACGGCACCCGCGCCCGCGTCCGGTTCCGGTGGCTTCGGCGCCGGCAAGGCCGCGGCCGCCCGCGCCGCCGCGGCCCAGGGCGCCAACCCCGCCCTGCTGCCCGCGACCCCGGCCGTCCCCCAGCAGAACAGTCCCGGCGCCGGTGCGCCCATGGCCCCCGGCGTCGGCGGCGGCCAGCCCTCCTGGGCCCAGCAGGTGGGCCGCCTGGCCGCGCCCGAGGAGGGCGGAGAACCGCGCCTCGCGCCCTGGAAGCCGCCCGTCGAGGACGTGTTCCAGGCCGCCGCCCGCAGACAGGCGTCGGCCCGTCCGGCGGGCCTCGGCAAGCGGCTCGTGGCACGGCTCGTGGACACGCTGGTCCTCGGCGCCCTCACCGCCACGGCCGCCGTACCGCTGGGCACCATGGCCGTCGACCACATCACCGGCAAGATCGACGCGGCCAAGCTCTCCGGTGAGACCGTGACCGTATGGCTGCTGGACGGCACGACCGGGCTGTACCTGGGCATCGTGATCGCCGTACTGCTGCTCGCCGGGATCCTGTCCGAGGCGTGGCCCACCGCCAAGTGGGGCCGCACCCTCGGCAAGAAGCTGGTCGGCCTTGAGGTCCGGGACATCGAGGGTCACGAGCCCCCGTCGTTCGGCCTGGCCCTGCGCCGCTGGCTCGTCTACGGCGTCCCCGGACTCCTCGGCATCGGCGTCGTGGGCGTCCTGTGGTGCCTGTTCGACCGCCCGTGGCGCCAGTGCTGGCACGACAAGGCGGCGCACACGTTCGTCGCGGGCTGAGCCCGTACAGATAGAGGGCGGCCGGGTACGGCGTACGACTCACCGGATTCGGTACCCCGGACGGCCGCTCGCCGGATGCGGAGCCCGGCGGTTCGCGGTCGACTCGGGCCATGAGCAGCGAACCGCCCCCCGGCGCCGGTCAGCAGCCACCGGAAGACGACGACCCGTTCAGGAAGCAGCAGCCGCCTCCGTCGTACGGCGCAGGCGATCCGTACGGCAGCTCAGGTCCGGCCGGCGGCGGCTCGCCGTACGGCGGCGGAGCCGGTTCGCCGTACGGAGCCGGCGGCGGTGATCCGTACGGCGGGGCCGGTGACCCCCTCGCGGGCATGCCGCCCCTCGCCGACAGCGGGCGGCGCGTGCTCGCGCGGATCATCGACATGATCCTCGTCGGGATCGTCGTCTGGCTGCTCACCTGGGGCTTCAACGTCAACGAGTACGAGGTCGACAGCGACAAGATCGAGTACGGCCGCTCGCTCGGCCAGTCGCTCATCGCCGCCGTGCTCTACATCGCGTACGACACGATCATGATGTCCCGGACCGGGCAGACCCTCGGCAAGAAGTGGCTCGGGCTCCGGGTGGCCAACCTCGACAACGGCTCCACGCCCTCCGTGCAGACTCTGCTCATCCGGTCGCTCGTGCTGTGGATCCCGTTCGCGTTCTGCTGCGCCTGCATCTGGACGGCGATCGCGGGCGGTTGGAGCTTCTTCGACAAGCCGTACAAGCAGGGGCTGCACGACAAGGCGGCCAAGACGGTGGTGGTCAGCACGGGTTGACCAACCCCGGGGACGGAAACGGCGGTTGGGCGGGTCTGCATGACGCAGGCTCGCCCAACCGCCGTTTCCGTACGGGGTGGTTCAGTCCTGGTGCACCGAGGAGGCCTGCACCGGGACGCGTTCGCGCGGAGCCGCCGGGGCGGCCGACGAGGCGACGACCTGTGAGGTCGCCCGGGACTGCTTGGGGCGGGGCACGGTCATGGCGACGAGCAGCCCCAGGACGAGTCCCACGAGGGCGATCAGTACGACCCCCGGGCCCGAACTCGTCTGAGACAGCAGCAGCATGGCGAGCGTCGAGAGGATCACGGTGCACGAACCGTAGGCGAGTTGTGCGGCGGTCGGACGCGGCGCGGTCGGACGAGTCAGACGAGTCGGACGAGGCATGGCAATCGAGTCCTCGTTGGATTCGGGGGTGAGGGGAGCGTGTCGGCCTGGTTTTCCACCGGACATCCGGCGTTCCGCCGACCGACTCTAATCGCGTGCATGCCCGAGTGGAACGCGCAGTAAGCGTGACCTAACCCACGGCTCCGGAGCACAGGGGGCGCACGGAGTCATGGCGTCCATCAATTGGACGCGCCCGCGCGCCGGTTGGGCGACAGATCGGACGTGCCCCTGATGTCCGTATAGCGAACACAAGGCGCAGGTCATCTCCGCATAATGCAATTGACCTGCTCAAGTCAAGGTCTGTCTTTTCTCCTCAACCTCTAGTCAAATTGCGTCACTTGACTACACGCGTATACCGCGCGCGGACAGATTCCGAACCGGGAACCCCCCATCCGCGCGGACGGACGCGGGGGAGGACCCTCAAGTGACCAGCAGACCCTGGACGTTCAGAACGGCGGCCGTCGGCGTGGCACTCGCCACAGCCGCCGCCACCTTCTCCACCTACGCCATCGCGCAGGCGGACTCGGGCGCCGCGGCGGCGCTCAACCGGCACGACCCGGCGGAGCAGCAGCACGCCGAGCAGGAGCACGACCTCGACGGCCCGCTCAGCAAGACCCAGGAGGCCCAGCGCGAGGAAGCCCTCAACCAGGTCATCTCCGGCGAGGCCACGGCCAAGAACCGTGACGGCTCGCAGGTCGTGCAGCTCAAGAGCGGCAAGGGCAAGGGCAAGTACGTCGAACTGGGCCGGGAGAAGACCGACAAGATCTTCACCATCCTGGTCGAGTTCGGCGACCAGATAGACAGCCGCTACGGCGGCACGGTCGGCCCGCTCCACAACGAGATAGCCGAGCCGGACCGCACGCAGGACAACAGCACGGCCTGGCAGGCGGACTACAACACCGAGCACTTCCAGGAGCTTTACTTCGGCACCGGCAAGAACGTCGAGTCGATGAAGAAGTACTACGAGAAGCAGTCCTCGGGCCGCTACTCGGTCGAGGGCACGGTCTCGGACTGGGTCAAGGTCCCCTACAACGAGGCCCGTTACGGCTCCAACCTGGCCAACGACGGTGCCTGGTACGCCGTTCAGGACGGTGTCACCGCATGGGTCGCGGCGCAGGAGGCGGCAGGCGCGACCGACGCGGAGATCAAGGCGCAGCTGGCCGAGTACGACCAGTGGGACCGTTACGACTTCGACGGTGACGGCGACTTCAACGAGTCCGACGGCTACATCGACCACTTCCAGATCGTGCACGCCGGTGAGGACGAGTCCGCGGGCGGCGGCGCACAGGGCGAGGACGCCATCTGGGCGCACCGCTGGTACGCGTTCGGCACCGACGCCGGTTCGACCGGCCCCTCGGGCAACCTGCTCGGCGGCGCGCAGATCGGCGACACCGGCATCTGGGTCGGCGACTACACGATCCAGCCGGAGAACGGCGGACTCGGCGTCTTCGCCCACGAGTTCGGCCACGACCTCGGTCTGCCGGACCACTACGACACCACCAACACCGGTGAGAACTCGACCGGGTTCTGGACGCTGATGTCGTCCGGTTCGTGGCTCGGCACCGGCGGCGACAACATCGGCAACCTGCCCGGTGACATGACCGCCTGGGACAAGCTCCAGCTGGGCTGGCTCGACTACGACACGGCGAAGGCCGCGACGAAGTCCAGCCACAAGCTGGGCGTCGCCGAGTACAACACCAAGAACGCGCAGGCGCTGATCGTCGAGCTGCCGAACAAGACGGTCACCACCGAGGTCGTCACCCCGGCGCAGGGCGCGACCCAGTGGTGGAGCGGCAGCGACAACAACCTCTCCAACACGCTGACCCGTTCGGTCGACCTCACCGGCAAGTCCTCGGCCACCCTGACCCTGGACGGCTGGTACGACATCGAGGCCGACTACGACTACCTCTACACCGAGGTCTCCACCGACGGCGGCGCCACCTTCACGCCCCTCGACGGCACGGTCGACGGCGCTGCCATCCCGCGCGACGGCAGCGGCAAGCCGGCGCTCACGGGCACGGTCGACGCGTACAAGAAGCTGTCGTACCCCCTGGACGCCTACGCGGGCCAGGAGTTCACCCTGCGCTTCCGCTACACCTCGGACGGCGGTGTCTCCCAGAAGGGCTTCACGGCCGACGAGATCACGGTCACCGCGGACGGCGCGACGGTCTTCTCCGACGACGCGGAGAGCGCGGACGCGGCCTGGACGACGAAGGGCTTCTCGCGCATCGGCGCGGGCATCACGGACGACTACCCGCAGTACTACATCGCCGAGAACCGCCAGTACGTGTCGTACGACAAGACCCTCAAGGTCGGCCCGTACAACTTCGGCTTCTCGACGACCCGTCCGTCGTGGGTCGAGCACTTCCCGTACCAGAACGGTCTGCTGATCTGGAAGTGGGACACCTCCCAGAAGGACAACAACGTCACCCAGCACCCGGGTGTCGGCCTGGTCCTCCCGGTGGACGCGCACCCGACCCCGCTGAAGTGGGCTGACGGCACGCTGATGCGCAGCCGCATCCAGTCCTACGACTCCCCGTTCAGCCTGTCCCGCACGGACGCCCTCAAGCTCCACAAGGCGGACGTGCTCACGAAGGTCGCCTCCCAGAAGGGCGTGTCGACCTTCAACGACCACACCTCCACGTACTACGACGCGGCGACCCCGCTCGCGGGTGTGAACGTCACTGACACCAACACCAAGATCAAGATCGTCAAGGAGGCCTCCGACGGCTCCACGATCTCGGTCCAGGTGGGCCCCGCAGTGAAGTAATCCACATAACCGCAGGTCAAACCATGATCGGCCGTGACCCCCTGGCGGGTCGCGGCCGATCGTGTTTAGGTGCCTCCTGTGGCTTTCTTATTGACACCGAGTCCCACGGGGGGTTGACCGCATGGCCGCAGGAGGTTTCTGCAAGCTGCCCAGTGGCAGCGTGGTGGTGGCGCTGAACCTGCCCAGCCCCACCGCCCCGACCACGGCGGTCGGCCCGCCCGGCGTACGCGTCCTGGTCCTGGCCCAGAACCGCGCCCGGGCCCTGACCCGGCTGCGCAACCTGGGCCTGCGAGCGGTCTACCTCCGGGGCAACGCGGCCCCGCCCACTCCCGACGAGATCACGGCCGTCCTCCACCACCCCGACGGCCTGATATGGCGCACGGCCCCGGACAACAGCGTCCCGCCGACGGCACTGGAGCGGACGGAACTGTGGCATCCGATCAGGTCGCTGCTGCGGAGGCCGGCGGCGCGGGCGTGAGGGTGCCTGGGTGCCTGGGTGCCTGGGTGCCTGGGTGTCTGGATGTCTCCGTCCCTCCGTCCCTCCGTCCCTGGACCTAGTCCCACCGCCGGATGTGACCGCCCGGCGTACGCCCATACCCTCGCCGTATGACGGCAGAAGCTGACGCTCCCCCCACCGGACCCACCGGACCCACCGGACCCACCGGACCCACCGGACCCCGCGGTATCGAGCAGCGCATGCGTGAGGCGCTGGAGCGCCTCGACAGGGACATCGACGTATGGGTCGCCACGGCCGACGCCACCGGCGAGCCGACCCTCGTGCCGCTCGCCTTCTGGTGGGACGGCGAGGCGGTGTGGCTGGCCACCCGCGACACCAACCCGACCGGCCGCAACCTGATCGCCTCGGGCCGGGTGCGCCTCTGCTTCGGCCACACCCGGGACGTGGTCCTGATGCACGGCACGGCTCGCGTACTGTCCCGCGAGGAGCTGCCGTCCGGGGTGGGCGACGCCTTCACGGCGAAGGACGGCTGGGACCCGCGCGAGGACCACGCCTCGTACGTCTGGTTCCAGGTCACCCCGGATCTGATCCAGGCCTGGGGAACGGTCGCCGAGATGCGGAACCGGGACCTGATGCGCGACGGCAAGTGGCTGGTCCGGGGCGACTGAATCGGGGGTCGTTGGTTTTTTCGCCCCCGCCGCCCCTACCCGTTCCCATCCCTGGGGGCTGCGCCCCCCTCGTC